>NZ_FR895115.1:62151-71061 GCF_000434655.1 Clostridium sp. CAG:43
AATCCTACGAGAGCGACAATGAATATTCCAGACTGAATTAAATCCGAATATGTAATATACATTGTTATCGCCCTCCTTTCTGTCATTGGTATGACGAGATGCTGGAGGGGAAGCCCTCCAAAAGTAGGGGGCAGGCCGCCTTTCATATGCTCTGACTTTCCATAATTTTAGTTTATCATAATTATAATGTGAGATCAATAAAAAACACATCTAAACTGTGCAAATGATACTTTCGAAAATGCACAAACTATGCACGTCATTGATTTGGCGGTCATTGATTCGGCATCAATTTCCCCAAATCCTCCATCATTCTCCCCAAATCCCGTTCCACCACCTCATACACCAGCACATCCGGCTTATTTTCATTCAAAAATTCCGGCTCGAATGCCTGCCAGTGATAGAAATCGGTATGCGCGAAGTATTTCGGCAGTCCTGCCAGCAGGGCAGTGCCGAAGGAGTCGCGGTAGATCGTGATGCGTCGCGGGTCGGGCGTCTGGTCTGCTGAGATGTGGGCGATGTTGCCATCGTCGGTGGCACTGTCGTAGTGGATGGTTACATTGTTTCGGTAACCGGATACATCTGCTTTGGTATCGTCGCACATGGATTCTGGCATGTGGAACAGGTTTGCCAGATCGCCCGGATCGCGCGGCTCATAGGTGACAGTGACGTTTTCGATCGGCGTGTAGGTGCCGCCAGCGGCATCGATGATCTGCCCGGAGACGAGAAATCCGGCAGCATCGTTCCAGTGGGTGTCGGTTTTGAAATACCACTGATAGTCCCGGCGGTTTTTGAGCTCCGTGTATGGATTGACAACTGGGACATTTGTGTGTATTTCCAGATAATCGAGCAGTTCACTGCGGCGGGTAGGTCCGTCCGGTGCGGTGAAGCCATCCGGGAGGAATTCGCTGTATACGCCTTCTTTATTGGGAGCACACAGGAAGATAAATTCGGTGCCTTTTTCTTTCCAGGCGTCGTGGACGGTCTGGAGTTTGTCTGCCAGCATCTGGAGTTCCCCGGCGGAAAAACGGTTGGTGCCGAGGAAGTCCTCGACAGAGCTTCCGAGCGTGTAAAAGTACCAGCCATCTTTTCCGGTGATGACGTCCTGCGAGTCTCCGAACTGGAATAAGGAGAGGTTTAAGCGGGCGTTCAGGCTTAAGAAGCGGTTGCGGAACGCCGCATGGTCGTTGACCCAGTCCTCAACACCGGATGGAAAGGTATCGATGGTTTCCAGCGACAGAGTTGGAAATGCCGCCAGACTGCGGTTTTCGCCGGTGCCCTCATCGGCTGTGGTTTTCAGGATAGGAAACAGCAGGTTGGGGGAGAGGATGCAGGCGAAGAAGACTGCGATCATGATATGAGTGCGTTTCATAGGATAAAGTCCTCAATTCATAAATTTTTATTCATTTCTTGAATTTTCCGTAGTGTTTATGGTTTCATTGATAGCATTTTCGGAAGATTCGCCGTTTACCTCTTTTTGAATAGTAGCTTCTTCCGGTATATTTGTTTTTTTCAGTTCATCGCCCTTTTTCGGCTTTTCAGCCGCTTCGGAAGCATCGGTTTCTTCTATTATTCCTGCGTCCTCAACCGCCTTCTCCGTCGTTTTCTCCACCAAATCAAACGCCACCTGCGCCTTAAACAGATCCCCATCGATATACAAACTAAACTGCCCGTTCTGCAGTTCCGTCAGATCTTTGGCGATCGATAGTCCCAGTCCGCTTCCCTCGGTGGTGCGGGCGACGTCGCCGCGCACGAAACGTTCGGTCAGCTCGTCAGCACGGATGTTGAGCGGATTGGCAGATATATTTTTGATGGTGAAGACTGCCTGGCCAGCAGTACCGGTTTCTGGATTTCCGGGAACGCGGGCGAGGTCTACGTAGACGCGGCTGCCCTCCATCGCATATTTGCAGACGTTGTTGTACAGGTTTTCAAGCACGCGCCACAGGCGGCGTCCATCGGCGCGGATCATCAGCGGTTTCCGCGGGGCATTGATGATGAGCTGCAGATGTCTGGCATCCAGTTTTTCTTCAAATTCGCCGTTGGTCTGAAATGCCATCTGGACGAGGTCAATGTCGGTAAATTCGAGCTTCACATTGCCGGAGCTTGCCTTGGATGCCTCGACGAGGTCTTCAATCAGTGTTTTGAGACGCTGTGATTTCTGGTCGAGCACATCAAGATAGGCGTTGATCCGCACATCTTCAATATGTTCCCGTTTCATTAGATTTACATAATTTATAATCGAGGTCAACGGCGTTTTGATGTCGTGTGAGACGTTGGTAATCAGGTTGGTTTTGAGGCGTTCGCTCTTCATTTTCTCCTGAAGGGCGGTTTCAAGACCGGAACTGATGTTGTTGAGTCCCTCTGCCAGCGTGAGCTCCGGTCCGTCAAATTCATCGAGGTTGAGCTGGTAGCTGGTTTCTCCGGTGGATAGCTGCTGGACGGCGTCGCGGATGGATTCCTGTTCGATTGCCTGCCGGAACAGTATGTAAAAGATCCACAGGTTAAACAGCAGAAATACCAGCACAGTCAGACCTGTCAGCAGGTAAACAACGTATAAACTTGCATACACGCGGTCCCAGAAATACCAGGCAAGGCTGATAAGCGCTGTGTTGATTGCAAGATAGAGAACAAATCCGATGCCGAGACGGCTGCGGAAGTTCTGGCGTGTTTTGAGGATCGCCATTTTTTTCTGGAACCGGCAGATCAGGCTGGAGGTCCACAGGGTACCGGCGCGGTAGCGGCGCAGGAGGCTGAAAAAGAGCAGCAGTCCGCCCAGATACAGGACCAGCGCCTGCAGGCTGTGATCGGAGAAGTACCAATACTGCGATGGAATGACCAGATGCAGGATGCGGACGAGAATCAGGTCGCTTACAACCAGGGCGATCGCGGTCATGGCGGCAAAAAAGATGATGCCGGTTTCGGTGCCGCTCTTGTCGAAGCCGTGCAGTGTCACGTCGAAGCTGCGGTAACTCTGGTAGCCGGACACCCGGAACAGAAACAGGAAGCTCAAAAGCAGTCCGATCGTTGCGAAGATCGTCAGTGCAAATCCGGTCAGATACAGGTGCTGCCGGTGCAGGTATGCGGTATGCGCCCGCGCGTAAAGGTCAGTGACTGGATAATTTGTATCGATTCCGACCAGCAGATAATAGTCGCTGCCGGTGTACGGGTTATTGGATGCCAGTGCGGAAATGCTGCTGAGCGGGATCGCTTTCATGTTGGTATCGTAGAAAACGGAATTGCCCGGCAGATACGCGTAGCGCCCGTATTCCTTGACATTTTCCGGCGTCAGGGAATCGGTGTTTGTAAACTGGGTTGTTTCGTTCTGATCCGAATCCGGCTCCGTGTACTGGATTTTAAAATGCAGGTTGGACGGATTGGCGACGAAACGGTTATACACTGTGTAATAACGATGCAGTGTGTCCATGATCTCGACCGCCGCGTCCTCCAATGTGCTGCGCTTTTGGCTGGCAGAACGGTAGCTGTAGATCCGCTGCGGCTCCTGAACCGACCATTCGACGTAGCCTTCGCGGCTCTTGACGCCGTCTTCCGGTTCGGAAAGCTTCTGGCAGTTAAAGTCGTCGTCGAGCTGGTACCCCATGGATTCCAGATAGGAAATCAGGGAGGACAGGGAGAAATTTTCGGTCTCGCTTGGTCCAAAGGTCATTTTGAGCATCCGGCGCGAGAGGTCAATCGAGCTGTCGGCGCCGAAGACGTCCTGATAGTCCATATATAGGAAGATATCGTTCAGATCGCTATTAAATTGTGTGTTAAATTCCGCGGTGTCCTCATAAGGAACCGAGCCAATGCCGGTCAGCCCCAGACCGAAATTTCCGTGAATATACATGAGGCAGATACCAGTCAGCCCCAGAATCAGGAAAAACAGATGCGCGAGGCTGGCGATCCATTTCTGGATCTGCATCGGAATATGAGAGAGTTTTGTCATAAATTTTGCAACTCCTAACTTCTGTTAGATGGATGATTCACATTTTTACTGCTTCTCAATTTTATATCCAACACCCCAGACAACCTTCAGATAGCGCGGCTCTCTCGGGTTAATTTCGATCTTTTCGCGGATATGGCGGATATGAACCGCAACTGTATTGTCCGCGCCGATCGCCTCCTCATTCCAGATCGCCTCGTAGATCTGGTCGATGGAGAAGACTTTTCCGGCGTTTTTAACGAGCAGAAGCAGGATGTTGTACTCGATCGGTGTCAGCTTGATGAGTTCGCCGTCCACGGTTACTTCCTTATTTTCATCGTTGATCTGCAGGCCGCCGCATTTGAATACGTGGTTGCCCATCTGATTGTTCATATTTCCCAGCTGCGTGTAGCGGCGGAGCTGCGATTTCACGCGGGCGACCAGTTCCAGCGGGTTGAATGGCTTCGTGATATAATCATCCGCCCCGATATTTAAGCCCAGAATCTTGTCCGCATCCTCAGACTTTGCGGAAAGAATAATGATCGGGATGCTGCTGGTCTCACGCACCTTCAGCGTCGTCCGGATCCCGTCTAACCCCGGCATCATAACGTCCAGAATCATCAAATTCACGGTGTGCGTTTTCAAAAGCTCCAGTGCCTCTGCGCCGTCATACGCCTTGATAACCTCAAATCCCTCACCGGTTAAGTATATGTCAATCGCTTCTACGATCTGTTTATCATCGTCACATACAAGAATACTCTGCATAGCAACTCCTCCTTTTAATAGGGTAATATATAGATAATATAGTATACAAATTTCTGTATAGATACAATAAAGATACCTATGTCTTATAATTATACAACGAAAAAGAAAACCGCGGTATCCTTATTTTTATGTATTTCAAGTGAGTTATATTTCAGGTGAATGAGCGTCCCCAATCTGTAGGAAACATCACTCGCGCCGGCACTTGGCGAGGTCTTTTCGAGCTTAGTGTCCGCTGCAGCGAGTGCAAGAGCGAGAGCGTTTTCCGGAAGATTGGGGACGCTCATTTACCGTCCGGGTCACGACTTTTTGGCAGGTCGACGCGTCTATATTTACAAGTTACCCTTGACAAACCCCACATTCTCCGCTACACTCTAAATTAATTTGAATATCAAACCATTTGAAATTAAAACTATCTTTTATAGAAGAAGCGGAGTTAAACGAGAAAATGACAGCTAGAATCATTGGAATTGGCGCGTATGCGCCGGAGCAGGTTGTGACGAATCAGGATTTGACGAAATTTCTTGATACAAATGATGCCTGGATCCGGGAACGGACGGGTATTGGAGCCAGACATGTCTCGACGAGCGAGGGAACCTCGGCGTTGGCGACAGAGGCGGCGAAGCGCGCGATCGCGGACGCGGGCATTTCTCCAGAGGAGATTGAGATCGTGATCGTGGCGACGTCTTCCCCGGATCGGGCGTTCCCGAGTGCGGCGGCGGATGTACAGGGAGCCATCGGGGCGAAACATGCGGTGGCGTTTGACATCACGGCGGCATGTTCCGGATTTATTTACGCCTTACATATTGTGCAGGGATTTATTCAGGCGGGCATCTATAAGACGGCGCTGATCATCGGCGCGGAGACACTGAGCAAGGTGTTAGACTGGACGGACCGCAGTTCCTGCATCCTGTTTGGCGATGGCGCGGGCGCGGCGGTTGTCCGGGCGGACGAGACGGGTGTGGTGAAGACGCTGGTCGGCAGCGACGGAACGAAGAACGACGTTCTGTACTGCCAGGCGAGAAGTCTTGAAAACTGCCTGACGGGCGGCAGACCGGAGCTTGGTTTTATGCAGATGGACGGTCAGGAAGTGTTCAAGTTTGCGGTTAAGAAAGTACCGGAGATTGTGAATGCGATTCTGGAGGAGACCGGAACGGACCGCGAGGCGGTACAGCATTATCTGCTGCATCAGGCGAATATCCGGATTCTGGAAGCGGCGTCGCGCCGTCTGAAGGTTCCGATGGACAAGATTCCGGTCAATATCGAGCGCTACGGCAATACGTCGGCGGCTTCGATTCCGATTCTCCTGGATGAAATGCACCGGGACGGACGCTTAAAACGCGGCGATACGCTGGTGATGGCAGGTTTTGGCGCGGGTCTTACCTGGGGCGCGGCATTGATGACCTGGTAGGTGCCTGGAGAGGCAAAAAAATATATAGCAAAACTAATGTACATTATCCCATTTTTTGATAAAATATAAGAACAGTGATTGCATTTTTGCGGTCACAAAAAGAAAATTCATTTAAAAAGGAGATTGAAACGATGTTAGAGAAAATGAAAGAAATTATTGCAGAGCAGCTGAGCGTAGACGCAGATTCCATTACCGAGGCTTCCTCTTTCAAGGATGATCTGGGTGCTGATTCTCTGGATCTGTTTGAGCTGGTTATGGCTCTGGAGGACGAGTACTCCGTAGAGATCCCGGCTGAGGATCTGCAGAACCTGGCAACTGTAGGCGATGTTATGAACTACTTAAAAGAAAAAGGTGTAGAGGCATAATGAAAACAAAGATCACAGAAATGTTGGGGATTGAATACCCGATTATTCAGGGCGGCATGGCATGGGTGGCAGAACATCATCTGGCAGCAGCCGTTTCTGAAGCTGGCGGTCTGGGCTTAATTGGCGGCGCCAATGCACCAGGTGAGGTTGTCCGCGAGGAGATCCGCAAGGCGAGAGAGCTGACAAAGAAGCCGTTTGGTGTCAATGTCATGCTGATGAGCCCGTATGCGGATGACGTGGCAAAGGTAGTTGTGGAAGAAGGCATCAAGGTCGTAACGACCGGCGCCGGTATTCCAGGCAAATACATGGGCATGTGGAAGGAAGCCGGCATTAAGGTAATTCCGGTTGTCGCTTCGGTTGCACAGGCACGTCTGATGGAGAAGAGCGGCGCAGATGCAGTCGTTGCAGAAGGCATGGAGTCCGGCGGACACATCGGCGAGGCGACGACGATGACACTTGTTCCGCAGGTAGTCGATGCGGTTTCGATTCCGGTGATTGCAGCCGGAGGTATCGCAGATGGACGCGGCATTGCGGCGGCATTTATGCTGGGTGCAGAGGCGGTCCAGATGGGAACCCGCTTCGTCGTATCGAAGGAATCTATCGTAAGCCAGGCTTACAAGGACAGAGTCATCAAGGCGAAAGACATTGATTCGACCGTAACCGGTATGAGTCACGGACATCCGATCCGCTGTCTTAGAAATAAGATGACGAGAGAGTATCTGAAGCTGGAAAAAGAGGGACGCCCGTTCGAGGAACTGGAGTATTTAACACTTGGAACGCTTCGGAAGGCAGTCATGGAAGGTGACGTGGACAACGGAACCGTGATGGCTGGACAGATTGCAGGTATGGTGAAGAAAGAGCAGACCTGCAAGGAAATGATTGAAGAAATGATGGCCCAGGCGGAGGCGCTTTTGGGCAGAAAGTAGAGAGTGAGTGTAACGCTATGAGCAAAATTGCATTTATTTTTCCGGGTCAGGGCGCACAGACCACTGGCATGGGACAGGATTTTTATCAGGAAACGGAAACGGGACGCGAGATGTTTGAGAAAGCAAGCGAGATCCTTGGGTTTTCAATGACCGATCTTTGCTTTGATCCGGCGCAGACGGACCGTCTGAATATCACGGAGTATACGCAGCCGGCGATGGTAACCGCCAGCCTTGCAATGATGCGTGTATTCATGGAACGTACCGGAATCCGCCCGGATGTGGCTGCGGGCCTGAGCCTGGGAGAGTATCCTGCAATGGCGGCTGCAGGCGTTATGTCTGACGAAGATGCCATCCGTACCGTGCGGCAGAGAGGTATCCTGATGCAGGGCGAAGTCCCGGTTGGTCAGGGCGCCATGTCTGCCGTACTGGCGATGGATGCAGAGAAGATTGAAGAGGTGATCGCGCCGATCGAGGGCGTGCAGATTGCCAACTATAACTGCCCGGGACAGATTGTTATCTCTGGTAAGACAGAGGCGGTTGCCGAGGCAGGAGAGAAATTGAAGGAAGCGGGCGCAAAACGCGTTCTTCCGTTAAAGGTAAGCGGACCGTTCCATTCCAAGATGTTAGTGGGAGCTGGCGAGAAGCTTGGAAAGGTACTCGATACCGTTGAGATCCATACGCCGGAGATTCCGTATATCGCGAATGTGACGGCAGATTATGTGACCGATGCAGCCGATGTAAAGCCGCTTCTGATGAAGCAGGTTTCTTCCTCCGTCCGCTGGGAGCAGACGATCCGGAAGATGTTAGCAGACGGTGTGGACACATTTATTGAGATCGGACCGGGTAAGACCCTGACTGGTTTCATGCGTAAAATCGACAAAAACGCGAAGGCGTTCAATATAGAGAAACTGGAAGATATCGACAAAGTAAAGGAGGCGCTTGGATGTTAAATGGAAAAGTAGCAGTTGTGACAGGTGCCAGCCGTGGCATTGGCCGTCAGATCGCTATTTCGATGGCGAAAGAGGGCGCTGTGGTGATCGTCAATTATAATGGCTCTGCGGCAAAAGCAGAGGATGTCGTAAAGGAAATTACCGAGGCGGGCGGACAGGCGGAAGCCGTTCAGTGCAATGTTTCGGATTACAGCGCGGCGGAGGTGTTCTTAAAGGACATTATCAGCCGCTATAAGAGAATTGATATTTTAGTCAACAACGCGGGCATTACCCGTGACAATCTTCTGATGAAGATGAGTGAGGAAGAGTTTGACGCCGTCATCGATACGAACTTAAAGGGCGCATTTAACTGCATTAAGCACGTATCCCGCCAGATGTTAAAGCAGAAGGGCGGACGCATCATCAATATTTCCTCTGTTTCCGGCGTGATGGGAAATGCGGGACAGGCAAATTACTGTGCGTCCAAGGCGGGTGTGATCGGACTGACCAAATCCGTGGCAAGGGAGATTGGAAGCCGTGGTATCACGGTCAACGCGATTGCACCGGGATTTATTGATACGGAAATGACCGCCGTTCTTCC
>NZ_FR895116.1:0-3390 GCF_000434655.1 Clostridium sp. CAG:43
CTGCATCAGAGCACAAACACCGCCACAAAGAACTGCCTGCTCACCGAAGAGGTCTGTCTCAGTCTCGGTACGGAATGTAGTCTCCAGAAGACCTGCTCTAGCGCCGCCGATGCCAAGACCATAAGCCAGTGCACGGTCAAGTGCTTTGCCTGTGTAATCCTGCTCTACTGCTACCAGACACGGTGTACCCTTACCAGCCTGATACTCACTTCTTACAGTGTGACCCGGTGCCTTCGGAGCGATCATGGTTACATCGACATTCTTCGGCGGTTTGATGCATCCGAAGTGGATGTTAAAGCCATGAGCGAACATAAGCATGTTGCCCTCTTCCAGGTTTGGCTCGATGTCTTTCTTGTACATATCTGCCTGAAGCTCATCGTTGATCAGGATCATGATGATATCAGCCTGTTTTGCAGCCTCTGCTGCGGTGTATACTTTAAATCCCTGTGCCTCTGCTTTTGCCCAAGACTTGCTGCCCTTGTAAAGACCGATGATAACATCGCATCCGGACTCTTTTAAGTTCAGGGCATGTGCATGACCCTGGCTGCCGTAACCGATAATAGCAATCTTCTGTCCTTCTAATAAGGATAAATTACAATCTTCCTGATAGTAAATCTTTGCTGCCATTTTTCATTTCCTCCTTGGATCTAACAAAAATAAAATAAATTTATTATAAAGCATAGACCGGCGCCTCTCTGTGCGTCTTTGGACCAAACTTTGTAAACCTGTTGAATGCCTTGTATCCAGTCTATCGACTGATGTACTATGGCAGATAGCGGATATCATCCGCACCTCTGGAAAGACCGGTAAGACCTGTTCTGGCTAATTCCAGAATCTCATAATCTTCCAGAAGATTAATCAGCGCGTCCTGTTTGGACTGGTCGCCTGTCAGCATAACAGTGACAGAATCTTTTCCCACATCGACAATCGATGCACGGAAAATCTCGGAAATCGCATTGATCGCCATCCGCTGGTTCGCATTTGCCCTCACCTTGACGAGCATCAGCTCACGATATACGGAATGACCTTCCCGCAGTTCCTTGATGTCGTGTACATCTTCCAGTTTTCCAAGCTGCTTCTGAATCTGCTCCAGAACCTGATGATCGCCCAGCGATACAACCGTCATACGGGAGTATCTCGGATCCGCGGTCACGCCAACTGTAAGACTTTCGATATTATATCCGCGGCGGCTGAAAAGTCCAGCCACACGGCTTAAAACGCCGGCAGTATTATCTACCAGCAGTGATAACACAATTCTGCTCATGCAATCTTCCCACCTTGATCTTCTGTCTTGTTCGTATTGCCTTAATGATAGCAACCAATTCTCAGTTTGTCAACTAATTAAAAGGAATGCTTTGTATTCCTCAGAGATATATCATTACTGTTCACGCATACGTGCCCAGTAACGGAATTTGCCGTGGCTCCGCATTTAAATACGGCAAATTCCTGCTGCCACCACGTTTTCTTACGGCACTTTCGGTTCCAAAAGTGCCTACCTGTGTACATTAACGATATATCAACACATCATTTCTGGTGTTCCTGCCACTTTTTTTCCCAGTCCGGACCGTATTTAAAATACATCTTCATCTCGGTTCCGACACTGATGAGGCGTGCATCGTCCGGGATCTCCTCACGCGTATACCAGCCTGCCTCAGAAAGCTCGTCCTCCTGCAGCCGGATCTTATCGTCCCCATCCAGTTCTGCAAAAAATCCGATCATCTCCGTATCAGTAAACGCCCACGGCTGACTCTTGAAATAGCGGATATTTTTAACTTTCAGCCCGACTTCCTCCATCACTTCGCGGCGGACGGTCTCTTCAAATGTCTCCCCGATCTCGACAAATCCAGCGATCAGCGCATATCCACGGTAAGTACTGTGGTTGACGCGGTAGCGCGACATAAGAAGTTTGTCCCCGTTCGTGATCGCCACGATGACTGCCGGGGAGATCTTTGGATATTCCGTCTGACCGCAGACCGGGCAGACGAGCGCCCGCTCGATCTTGCTGTCCTCCGTCTTTGCCCCACAGCGCCCGCAGAACTGACGGCTCTGTCTCCAGCGCCACAGCTGCACCGCCGTGATCGCTGCAAATGCCTGGTGCATCGGCTCCATCGCACGGATGTCGGTCGGCGTTTTCCATGCATAGTAAAGCTGTTCCGGCTCTTTTTCTGCCCCTTCTTTTAGCTTTGCCAGAATCTCTTCTGCTTTTTTCTCCGGCACACTGACCAGAAAATATGGCTTCTCATCAACCGAAAAGAGATAGACCGCCCGATCCATCAGTTCCGGAACTGCCGCCTCAATCTCCTCCCGGCGCGGGATAGTAAGCACATGTTCCTCCGCGGTCTCACGCAGAAGAATCCGGCCTTTCTGGATGCAGAAGACGTAGTCCTGTGCTCCAGGTTTCTGAATGTGGTATGTATTGTCGTAGCGATGTGGTGCGATGTCCTGTATCATAACTTTATCTCTCTATCCTTTTATTCTCCAAAACTTGTGCAACCGTTATTTCCATACTGTGTAACGGCTGTCCCCGCAGGCATTCATTGTAATCTTTCTGCAAGTCTCTTCATTTTACTCTTTTTATCAAAAAAATACAATCCCCTGGTTCGCCCCAGACTTACAACCGTCCCACAAAATCCTCATATCCAAACGCCCGCACCACTTCCGCTGTCCCATCTTCATGCCGGTATACGATCGACGGAAGCGGCATTCCATTAAAGGTATTATTTTTGACCATCGTATAGAGCGCCATATCGCCAAACACCAGCCGTCCGCCCTCTTTTAGCGGTGCATCAAACGAATAATCCCCGATGCAGTCCCCCGAAAGACAGGTTGGTCCGCCCAGGCGGAACGTATACGGCTTTTCGCCTGCTTCTCCCGCTCCGATAAGCGGCGGACGGTACGGCATTTCCAGCACATCCGGCATATGGCAGGCTGCCGAGGTATCCAGAATCGCAATCTGCATGCCGTTTTCCATCGTCTCCAGCACGGAAGTTACAAGAAATCCCGCGTTTAAGACAACTGCCTCGCCCGGTTCCAGGTATACCTCCACACCATATTTTTCGCGCAGCCCGCGCACCAGGCGGATCAGGCGTTCGCGGTCATAATCTTCTCTCGTAATGTGGTGTCCGCCGCCCAGGTTCAGCCATTTTACCTTTGAAAACCAGGCTCCAAACTTCTCCTCCGCTGCCCGCAGCGTCGTCTCCAGGTCATCTGAATTCTGCTCGCAGAGCGTATGCATATGAAATCCATCCAGATACGGAAGGATGGTTTCTTCAAAGTTTCCCGCCTCCGAAAGCATCGAAAGAGTCGTCCCCATGCGGGATCCCGGCGCACACGGATCATAGATCGCGTGACCCTCCTGCGTGGAACACTCCGGGTTCAGCCGGAGTCCCG
>NZ_FR895116.1:3430-7259 GCF_000434655.1 Clostridium sp. CAG:43
GCTTTTTTTACTTTTTCACCATATTTCAGCACCTGCCCCGGCGTATTAAAAACAATGTGGTCGGCATAATTTAAAATCTCATCAAACTCATCCGGGCGGTAGGCGGCAGAAAACACATGGGTCTCCCCGCCAAACTCCGTTTTTCCAAGTCGCGCCTCATAAAGCCCGCTCGCCGCGGTTCCCGACAGATACTGACGAATCAGCGGGTAGACCGAATACATGGAAAATGCTTTCTGTGCCAGCAGAATCCGGCATCCAGCCCGCTCTGCCGTATCTTTCAAAATTTCCAGATTTTTCTTTAAAAGCGTCTCATCCACCACATAAAATGGCGTGCGGATCGCCTCCGTGTCCCGGAGAACCCCAGCCGCCTCCCGTTCCTGCATCTGTTTTCCTTCCTTTCCTTCTCGTTTCCAGCTTCCCTGTCCATTCGCTTCCTGCGCCTAAAAAGCGCAAAATAAAACCATTTTCTTACATGGAGGCATTTTTATCTTAATCCACCAGTGCCGGATCCCAGGATTCCTTCCACGGAAGTCCCCATTTATTTAACGCATCCATAAATGGATCCGGATCAAATTCTTCAATATTATAAACGCCCGGTTTCTGCCAGGTTCCATTCATCACCAGCATCGCACCGATCATCGCCGGTACACCGGTTGTATAGGAGATCGCCTGGGAACCAACCTCTTTGTAGCACTCCTGATGATCACAGATATTATATAAGTAATACTTCTTCTCTTTTCCATCCTTCTTACCCTGGAAAATGCATCCGATATTCGTTTTTCCAACAGTACGAGGACCAAGGGATGCCGGATCCGGAAGCACTGCCTTTAAGAACTGCAGCGGTACGATCTCTTTTCCTTCGTACATAATCGGCTCGATCGAAGTCATGCCGACGTTCTCCAGACACTTTAAATGGGTCAGGTAACTCTGACCGAAGGTCATGAAGAAGCGGATCCGCTTGATTCCCGGCATATTGAGCGCCAACGATTCGATCTCCTCATGGTGAAGCAGGTACATATCCTTCATGCCGACGCCGTCAAAATCATACTCTCTCTTGATCTCCATCGGTTTCGTCTCTACCCAGTGTCCATCTTCCCAGTAAGAACCGTTTGCCGACACCTCCCGGATATTGATCTCCGGGTTAAAATTGGTTGCAAACGGATAGCCGTGGTCGCCGCCGTTGCAGTCCAGAATGTCGATGTAGTTGATTTCGTCAAATTCATGTTTCAGCGCATACGCCGAAAACACACCGGTTACACCCGGATCAAAGCCGCTTCCCAGCAATGCGGTAATGCCCGCCTCTTTAAATTTCTCACGGTATGCCCACTGCCATTTGTACTCAAATTTTGCCGTGTCCTCCGGCTCATAGTTCGCAGTATCGATATAATGGGTCTTCGTCGCCAGGCAGGCATCCATGATCGTCAGATCCTGGTACGGAAGCGCCAGGTTCAGCACCACATCCGGGTTAAATTTCTCAATCAGGGCAATCAGCTCATCCACGTTGTTTGCATCCACCTGCGCAGTCTGGATCTTCGTCTTGGTGGTTCCTTCTAATTTTTCTTTCAGCGCATCGCATTTGGACTTCGTCCGGCTTGCAATGCAGATCTCCTCAAATGCCTCGCTGTTCTGGCAGCACTTGTGAATTGCTACGGAAGCTACGCCTCCACATCCGATAATTAACGCTTTTCCCATCTTTTTTCCTCCTGTATTCTGAAATGTACTCTGTTTTTGTTTCATTTTATAATCCAAATTTCACATTTGCTTTTGTTCAAACACTTTTCAGTTCATGTCTCAAACACACACTTTTATTTGATGATACCAGGGTCAAAAGGTCAGAAGTTCGACGCAAGCTTGCTTGCAGGAGAATTTTTGACCTTGGGACCCGCCAAAAACATTTCTTACTTAATCTTTGGATTTCCCAACAGCGCCAGCAGCATCTCCCTTACAATCTTGCACGCCACCGCCGTCGATGCACCGGACGCATCCAGCGCCGGGGATAATTCATTCACATCACATCCAACAATCCGAGCTGCGCTGCAGATCTGCGTAACTGCCCGTCGAAGTTCCTCAAAACTGATTCCGCCCGGTTCCGGCGTTCCTGTTCCCGGAAACACACTCGGATCCAGCACATCCAAATCCAGGGTAAAATACACCGGTTTTCCTTCCAGTTTCCGAAGAGTTTCCTGAAGGACTTCCATATCCACAATAAATGGATGCGTCGTCACGTGTTCTTTTCCCCAGCGCCATTCCTCCCGGTCGCCGGAGCGGATACCAAACTGCGTGATCCTGCCGTCTCCCAGGACTTCCCAGCAGCGGCGCAGCACACAGGCGTGCGAAAGTTTCGCACCCAGATAATCGTCCCGCAGATCGGCATGTGCATCAAAATGGATGATATGCAGATCCGGATATTTCTCTGCCAGCGCCTGCACCGGTGCCAGCGTCACCAGGTGCTCGCCGCCCAGCATAAATGGGATCTTGCCATCCCCGGCAACCTCCGCCGCCCGTTCCCGCAGATCCTTTAACGCCAACGATGCGTCACCAAAGCAGAGCTCCTGATCGCCTGCGTCAAACACAGCGTAATCGGTCAGATCACGGTCCTGGTACGGCGAATACGATTCCAGCCCATAGGATTCCGAGCGGATCGCCCGTGAGCCGAACCGGGTGCCCGGGCGGTACGAAGTGGTCGAGTCAAACGGCGCGCCGTAGAGCACGATCCCCGCCTCCTCATAGCTGGCGTCACACGCCAGAAACGTCTCAATATTTGCCTTCAACATCTTCTAACATCTCCTCCACATATGCCGGCAGGTAAAATGCCCCTTTATGCAGGGTCGTCGTATAATACCGGCAGTCCAGCCCCCGCAGGTTCCATCTTGTCTCATCCAAATCCTTTAACGGATGGTATTTCTTCGACGCAAATCCAAACAGCCAGTGCCCGGACGGGTAGGTCGGAATATGCGCCTGATAGACGCGGCTGATCGGAAACGACTCTACGATCCGCTTATGTGCCCGCTTGCACGCCTCCGCGTCCTCGGCATAAAACGGGCTTTCATGCTGATTGACCATAATGCCATCCTCTTTTAACGCCTTATAGCAGTTCCCGTAAAATTCCCGGGTAAAAAGCCCCTCGCCCGGTCCAAACGGGTCGGTCGAATCCACGATGATCAGATCGTATTCATTTTCCTTAAAGCGGACATATTTCAGCCCATCCTCATAGTGGATCGAGAGTCTCGGATCATCAAGACGGCACGCTGTCTTCGGCAGATATTTCCGGCAGACCTCCACCACCAGCGGGTCGATCTCCACCATGTCGATGTGCTCGATTTCCGGATAGCGGGTCAGCTCCCGGATCACGCCTCCATCCCCGGCTCCAATTACCAGTACCTTTTTGACCAACGGATGCACTGCCATCGGCACATGCGTGATCATTTCGTGATAGATAAATTCATCCTTTTCCGTCAGCATCATATATCCATCCAAAGTCAGAAACCGCCCAAATTCCGGCGAATCAAAGACATCGATCCGCTGAAACTCGCTCTTTCCGCTGTAAAGCTGGCGATCCACCCGGATGGAAATTTTTACATTTGGCGTATGATTCTCTGAAAACCAGAAATTCATAATTTTCCCCTTTCTATCTACTGCTTATCTATTTCAGCACATTCAGGCGCTCAATCCCCGGATCCTCCGGTCCAGTCATTGAACATCCTTTTTCCAGCGCATACGCAATGTAGTCAATGATCTCTTCCGTGATCTGTTCGCCCGGCGTCAGAATCGGGATGCCCGGCGGGTAGCACATGACAAACTCACTGCACACACGTCCGGCTGTCTCGCG
>NZ_FR895116.1:7302-8482 GCF_000434655.1 Clostridium sp. CAG:43
ATGCCTCCTGCGGCGACATCGCCACGATCGGGTCAATATAGTCAAAATCCATCAGCGTCGATTTATCCCGGCTGAACCGGCGCTTGATCTCCGCCAGTGCGCTGACCAGGCGCTCTACCTCCCGCTGCCGGTCACCGATAGACAGATATGCCAGAATATTTCCCAGATCACCAAATTCCGCCTGGATATCGTACTCGTCCCGGAGAAGATCATAAACCTCGATCCCCGCCAGCCCGATATCGCGCGTGTGAATTGAAAGTTTGGTCACATCGAAATCATAAATGCTGTCGCCGTTTATCAGCTCCTTTGAATAGGCATAATAACCGCCAATCCGGTTGATTTCTGTTCTCGCATACTCCGCCAGCTCCACCACCTGCTTAAATGCCTCACGCCCGCGAAGCGCCAGGTTCCGTCTGGAGATGTCGAGGCTGGAAAGGAGCAGGTAGGAACCACTCGTCGTCTGCGTCAGATTGATAATCTGGCGGACATACCCGGCGGACATACCCGGACCCGTCAGAAGAATCGAGCTCTGCGTCAGGCTCCCGCCCGATTTGTGCATCGAAACCGCCGCCATATCCGCCCCAGCTGCCATCGCGGAAACCGGCATATTTTCCCCGAAATAAAAATGGGTTCCATGCGCCTCATCAACTAAACACAACATCCCATGCTCATGTGCCAGCTTTACGATCGAGCGCAGATCCGAACAGATGCCGTAATACGTCGGATTATTCACAAACACCGCCTTAGCATCTGGATTTTCCTTGATCGCCCGGCGCACATCTTCCACACGCATTCCAAGAGGAATCCCCAGTCTCTTATCGCCAGCCGGATTCACATAGACCGGAACCGCACCGCCAAGCACCATCGCGCCCATGACACTGCGGTGGACATTTCGCGGCAATATAATCTTCTCGCCTCGCTTGACTGCCGTCAGCACCATGCTCTGGACCGCCGATGTCGTACCGCCGACCATCAGGAATGCGTGTGCCGCCCCGAATGCCTCAGCCGCCAGCTGCTCCGCATCCGCAATGACGGACACTGGATGGCAGAGGTTATCGAGCGGCTTCATGGAATTGACGTCCAGCCGCATGCAGGTCTCTCCTAAAAGTTTCGTCAGCTCCGGGTTGCCGCGCCCCCTTTTGTGCCCCGGAACATTAAACGGCACCACGCGCATCTTCTG
>NZ_FR895116.1:8505-9585 GCF_000434655.1 Clostridium sp. CAG:43
ATGCTTCCAGCGCCTCATAGATCGGCGCGCGCTCCTGGGTCAACGCGTCATCTCTTCGACTGCCTTCCCCCGTTTCCTTCTGTCCTGAAGCTTCCCTTCTGCGCCGTGTACTCCTTCCGACGCCCGGCTCCAGATTTCTTCTTTCTTCTTCCATCTGCCGTTCCTCCTGAAACTCACTCATTCGTTTCTTCTATCGTATTTTCCAGTCAAACCATTCTCTTTCCTCTCAAAAAACATTTCTTTTAAAACACATTTCTTCCGCTGAAAATTTCAATCATCTCCCGCCGCAGGCTGTCCATAATACTGAGCCTGGTGGTCGGCGGAAGTTCATAGACATCTGTCTTAAACAGATAATTCTGCAGGTCGATCTCTTTCAGCATCATCTTGGTATGGAACAGATTCGCCTCGTACACATTGATATCGACCACATCGTAGCGCCGCAGCGTTTCCTTGGAGATATAATCCTGAATCGAGCGGATCTCACGATCCATAAACAGCTTTTTTCCGTCCACATCCCGCGTGAACCCGCGCACCCGGTAGTCCATCGTGATGATGTCCGAATCAAACGAACCAATCAGGTAATCGAGAGTCGAAAGCGGCGTGATCTCCCCGCAGGTCGCCACGTCGATATCCACCCGGAAGGTCGCCAGACAGGTCTCCGGATGGTATTCCGGATAGGTATGGACGGTCACATGGCTCTTGTCCAGATGCGCCACCTGCGTCTCCCCCTGCACCGGCATCATAGAGCCTTCCGCAATCAGAAGCGTGACCGAAGCGCCCTGCGGATCGTAGTCCTGCTGAGAAATACTCAA
This sequence comes from Clostridium sp. CAG:43, assembly GCF_000434655.1. Taxonomy (NCBI): domain Bacteria; kingdom Bacillati; phylum Bacillota; class Clostridia; order Eubacteriales; family Clostridiaceae; genus Clostridium; species Clostridium sp. CAG:43. The sequence continues at coordinate 9,318 of NZ_FR895116.1, forward strand.
TACCCGCGCCCCGATCATATCCGTCAGCGACGTTAGGATCCGGGTCAGACGTTCCGAATTGTACTGCTGATCGATGTAGGCAATATAATCCTTCTGCTCCCTCGGTGTCTTGGCATAACAGACATCATAAATATTAAAGCTAAGCGCCTTTGTCAGGTTATTAAAGCCGTATAATTTTAATTTTTCGCTGTGATCCATATCTTCCTTCTCCTGAAATATAAATGGTGTTGATCATGTAATAAGAAATTCCAAGGAATTTCCTATTACA
>NZ_FR895117.1:0-23620 GCF_000434655.1 Clostridium sp. CAG:43
GAAAAGAAAATTATGTTTTCTCTTCGGCCCCGCCTTTTGTATAATCAGGGATTGATCTCCCTGTATTTCCTCATCGTCCGCGCAAACAGCTCGCCGTTGGACGGCGGCGTGTACGTGATCGCATTGGCTCCTGCCTCGATCGTCTCCAAAATCGATTCGTTCGTCGGTCCTCCGGTCGCGATAATGGCAACGTCCGGATACTCCTTCCGGATCTCGGCTACCATCGATGCGGTGGCGGCAGCGCCTGATACATTTAAAATATCGGCTCCCGCCTCCAGTTTGCGGCGGACATCCGTGTGAACCGAAGCAATCGTCGCAATGACCGGAATATCGACCACCCGCTTGATCTCCGTGATGACCTCATCCGCGATCGGCGCGTTGACCACTACACCGTAAGCTCCCTGATGTTCTGCCTGAAGCGCCAGACGGACGGAACGCTTTCCTCCGGTCAGACCGCCGCCGACCCCGACAAACACCGGCACATCCGAGATGCTGATGATCGACTGTGAGATAGCTGCCTGCGGAGTAAACGGATAAACTGCGATGATCGCATCCGCGTTGATATTTTTGATGATTGCCACATCCGTTGAGAAGGCGATCGATTTGATACGCTTTCCAAAGATGCGGATTCCTGAACATTCACTGATACAATACGGACACATAATCGTGTGATCCCGCAGGGTTCCATTGTACGCCGGTACTTTTTTTTTCATAGGCAATTCTCCGTTCTTTTAGCTGCTTTCCTGACCTCTCTGTCCAGCTGTTTTATACAGGGGCAGTTTTTCAGTCCTGCATCTTTTATTTCCCCTTTATCTTATCATACACACATTTACCCATGCAATCAGTCACTTTCATAAATGTGTTACAATCGTGTTAAAAAGGCTTACAGCACTTTCGGCTCCAAAAAGCACCGCACGATTTTATACAACCCGCTTATAATCCAGGCAAATCTTATCAACAATCAATGCGATAAATTCCGAATTGGTCGGCTTTCCTTTCCCTGTGCTGACGGTATATCCAAATAGATCATTGATCGTGTCCATCTTGCCGCGGCTCCATGCGACCTCAATCGCGTGGCGGATTGCCCGCTCGACACGGCTTGAAGTGGTCTGGCGCTTCTTGGCGATGGTCGGGTACAGGATTTTCGTCACAGAACCGAGCATTTCTTTATCACTGACTGACAAAATAATCGCATCCCGCAGATACTGATATCCCTTAATATGAGCCGGAATCCCAATCTCATGCAGAATCTGCGTCACATCGCTCTCCAGATTTTGTCTTTCATACTCCGCCGACACCATATACGGTTCCACCTTCCGGCTGCCCGCCAGGGTCGAAGCGCGGTTCCTGTAATTCTTCAGGCGATGCACCTTGTCTAAGACCGCCTCCTTCGAAAATGGCTTTACTATGTAATAACAGGCGCCCATCCGAAAAGCATCCGCAGTCAGATTCTCGCTGCTCGCAGCTGTAATCATAACAAAGGAAGTGTCAGCTGAACAGTCCTGATTTGTCTTGATGCGCTCCATAACCGAAATTCCATCCATTCCCGGCATCACTACATCCAGAAATACAATATCCGGCTTTGTCTTTACGATCATATTATAGGCATCGGTTCCGTTTTCCGCTTTTCCGACCACCTGAATCTCCTTATCACTTTCCAGTATATTTCCAAGCATATCCAATGCCTGACGATTATCCTCTGCGATCGCAATCTTCATTTCTGCCATAAAATTCTCCTCCTCGGCACCTGTGATGATTAAGATAATTATAAATTCTTTTTTTAACAAGTTTCAACTCGTTTTGATCGCGCAATTCGACACTTGACACTTATTCTGTCTATCAATTCTTTTTGATGCAAAATAAATTACGCAAAATGCAAATTATATATAAGCATATATTGTAGCTGACCGTATCTGTTAAGATTCCGCTATAAACCTTCTGCCGCCCAGCCGCCATACGTTTATCTGACGATCCCTTATCACCGCGTTTTACCGATTCCAGTCGAAAGATAGACAAAATACACGCAATTATAAAACCTCCATGACCGGTTTCCGAACATGGAAATTCCATCTTTGCAGATCGGGTTTCGATAAATTCCAACAAAAAAACAGAGATACACCATAGCCATACAACTATAACATACTCTGTTACCGTGTTAATGCAACTGGCTGCCATTTTACAGGCCCTATAGCTTTGCGTCGCAGCTTTTCAACTGTTTTGCCAAATATATGTAATTTGCTCCATTATATACGCTTTTTTATATTCTGTCAATAAAGAGAGCCAAAACTTTGCACTTTGCATATTACTGTTCAGACACGTGTGCCCAGCAACAGGATTTTGCCGATTCTGCGCATTCCAAATCGGCAAAATCTGCTGCCGGAACTGTATCGTATGGAATTTTCAGTCCAGAAAATTCCCACCTGTAAACAGTTACTTTGCATCCAGATTCAATGTCCCAGCATATTCTCCACCAGAATCCCATACCCACGCGTCGAATCCTGAATAAAAACGTGCGTGACTGCTCCGATGAGTTTTCCGTTCTGGATGATGGGGCTGCCACTCATGCCCTGGACGATCCCGCCGGTCAGGGACAGAAGTTCCGGATCGGTTACGCGGATGACCATGTCCTTGTTGTGGCGGTTGGAGGAGTGGTCTATTTTCTGAATCTCAATCTCGTAGTCTTTCAATTCCCCGGACACGCTGCTGCGGATGCAGGCACGGCCTTTTTTGACGTCCTGACGGTAACCGATCGGAATTGCAGGGTTCTTTACCCGGCTTAAAAAGCGCGGATTTGCCGTCCCGAAAATGCCCTGATCCGTATTAGCCTCCACACTTCCCAGCCGCGACTGATTTCCATAGTAAATAACGCCCGACATCACGCCCGGCTTTCCGAAACTTCCCTTCTCCACGCCCAGAATCTCCGTATCATATAGTTCGCCGCCGGAGGTCTGCACCAGAAGTCCCGTGTCGCCATCGCTGATACCGTGCCCCAGCGCTCCAAACGCGCCGTTAGCACATACATAGGTCATCGTACCGATGCCCTGCGTATCGTCGCGGATCCACAGCCCCAGCTTATAGTCTCCCTCCTGCGTCTGTACCGGCGTCATCTGTACATCCATTGTCTCTCCCTCGCGGCGCACTGAAAGTGTCAGAGCCATATTTCCCGCTTCCTTGACCGCCCGTATCATATCTTTCTTGTCCGTCGCCGGCGTCCCGTTGATTGCCTCGATATAGTCTCCAGAACGCAGGATTCCGTCCGCCGGATCCATCACTTCCCCCGTCTGTGCCGTCACCTTTCCGGTTCCGATCACCATCAGTCCATCGGATTTCATGTAAATACCCACCGGCAGCCCACAGGGAACCGCATACTGGACGTCCGACACATCTACCTCGATATCCTTTAATTTCCATATTCCAAAGAGTTTGAGACTTAAACGGTACGTTCCCTCCTGTTCAGAATAGATGGAAAAGGGCTGGTTGAGCTGCAGATGGATCTGGTCGGACGGAATTTTAGAGCTGCCGTTTAAAAGCACCTCCTCGCTCTCACTTTCCAGCAATGCCCGAAACGGCAGCCCAAAGCGAACTTGCTCCTGCCGGTCCACCACCACATTAATGCGGTCGGGAACCGCGTTCTTCACATATTGATAAGACACGCCGGCAAGCGCAATGACCCCCGCACCAAAGATTATCAGCAGAACACGGCGAAGTTTTTCCTTCCGACTTTTTGTTTTCCACATACCAGAGTTTTTTCGCACGGTTTTTCCTCCTTCTACTCCTATGTACCTCCCCCGTTCCGTAGATTCCGCACTGCGGCGAATCTCAACGAAATGCAGATGTACACTCTGTTTGAATCCAAGAACTTGTTCGATAAAATCGTTTAATCCTAGTATGCGGAAAACCGTAAAATTCAGTCTGCTATTTTTGCGCCATTCTTTCTATTTTTTTCATTCAAGTGTTATTAAAACCCTGACTTTTTCTCAAGGTAAATGGAAAACCTGAAAAATTCCCTTCTAACGTAAAAAAACCCGGTTCAGAAGACAGATTTCTCTGTCTCCCAAACCGGGGGTATAAAATCATCTTACGATTCAAAACTTGCGTAAAAGAACGAAGATTTGATACAACTTAAACAAACGAATCTATCTAAATTATACCAGCTCTAACAGAACTTCCATAGCGCCGTCGCCCTTACGCTGACCGATCTTAACGATACGGCTGTAACCACCATTGCGGTTAGCGTACTTCGGTGCAAGCTCATCAAACAGCTTAGCCGGCATATCTACCTTCTTAGTGTTTTTCTTCTTGCCTGCTCTTGCAGTCGGAACGTCTGTTACATCGTAGAGAACCTTCAGCATCTGTCTTCTAGCGTGAAGTCTGGAAGCTTTATCTTTCTTGATCTCTTTCTCTACTTCGTCATAAACGGTAACTTTCTTGCCGTCAACAACTTCTTTTACTCTCTTGCCGTTCTCGTCTTTGCGAGCTACCTTAGCGGTAACTTTAACGGTCTCGAAGTTATCTTTCTCTTTTACTGCCAGAGCGATCAGACCCTCAGCGATCTTCTTCACTTCTTTTGCTCTTGCCTCAGTGGTAACGATCTTGCCGTTGAATAACAGTGCGGTTACCAGGCTGCGCAGCATTGCTTTTCTCTGACTGGAAGTTCTTCCAAGTTTTCTATATCCTGCCATGATTCTTTCTCCTCCATTTGCGGAAGCCGACACTCATGCCCTTTGGACTTACTGAATGTCTGCTATATAAAATATAATTGTTTGATGGTTATGCAGGGACCTGTGCCATTCGGACTTACCCGTCCCCGTATCTGCATGAAAGGGATGCACTGCAAAGCACGTCCACCCACGCGGTATCTTAAGCCTCTTCGCTCGGATTGAGCTGCAGGCCTAATTCTTTCAGTTTTGCAAGAACCTCTTCCAGGGATTTGCGGCCCAGATTTCTGACTTTCATCATATCTTCCGGTGTGCGGTTGCACAGCTCCTCCACTGTATTGATTCCGGCTCTCTTTAAACAGTTGTAAGAACGAACGGATAACTCCAGCTCGTCGATGTTCATCTCAAGCACTTTCTCTTTCTCGTTGTCTTCCTTCTCTACCATAACCTCTGCGGTCTTGGCATTCTCGGAAAGGTCAATGAAGAGGTTCAGATGCTCGCTCAGAACCTTTGCTGCCAGGCTGACAGCTTCGTCTGGTGCCAGCGTTCCATTTGTGTATACATCTAATGTCAGCTTATCATAATCTGTCACCTGACCCACACGGGTGTTCTCAACGGTCATATTGACACGCTCCACCGGTGTGTAGATAGAATCAACAGCCAGAACTCCGATCGGAAGTTCTTCACTCTTGTTCTTATCTGCGCTGATGTAGCCGCGGCCCTTCGTGATCGTCAGCTCCATGTAGAATTTGCTGTCCGCGCCGCCGCTTAATGTAGCGATGACCTGGTCCGGATTCAAAATCTCAATGTCAGAATCAGCGTGAATGTCAGCTGCTGTGATGACGCCTTCGCCCTCGAACTCGATATAAGCCGTCTTCGGCTCATTCGTCTCGCTGCTGTTTTTGATCGCCAGACTCTTGATGTTCATGATAATTTCAGTTACATCCTCTTTTACACCAGGGATAGAACTGAACTCATGCAAAACGCCGTCGATTTTCACTTGACTTACTGCTGCACCAGGCAAAGAGGAAAGCATAATTCTTCTTAAAGAATTGCCTAATGTGGTACCATAGCCTCTTTCCAGCGGTTCAACCACAAATTTGCCATATCTTTTGTCTTCGGAAATCTCAGCAATTTCAATTTTTGGTTTTTCAAAATCGAACACGATAGCCCCTCCTTTTGGGAACATTTTTGAGGGTCTGCCATACTCTTGTAGTCTCGGAATCTCCCAAGCAGCTGCCAAAGCAGATACATGGGAGATTCTGGACTAACATAATAGTAATACTTCTTATTATTTGGAGTACAGCTCGACGATAAGCACTTCGTTTACAGGAACGTCAATTTCGTCTCTGCTCGGTAACTCTTTAACAGTACCTTTCAGGTTCTCAGCGTCAACTTCCAGCCATGCCGGTACCATTCTTCCGCCGGTTACCTCAACGATATCTTTATATCTCTGTGAAGATTTGTACTTCTCTTTGATCTCGATTACATCGCCAGCCTTAACTAAGTAGGACGGGATGTTTACGCTCTTGCCGTTTACGAGAACGTGCTTGTGATCTACGATCTGACGTGTCTCTTTTCTTGTACGGCCAAAGCCCATTCTGAATAATACATTATCCAGTCTGCACTCCAGAAGGATCATCAGGTTAGCACCGACCTGACCATTCATTCTGGATGCTTTTGCATAGTAATTTCTAAACGGTTTCTCTAACACACCGTAGATGAATTTTGCTTTCTGCTTTTCTCTCAGCTGGAGTGCATACTCGCTCATCTTTCTGTTGGCTCTCGTTAATTTTCTCGTTGATTTCTTGTCGATTCCTAAATAAACCGGATCAAGGTCAAGAGATCTACATCTTTTAAGTACAGGAACTCTATCTACTGCCACTTTACTTGCACCTCCTAATTAGACTCTTCTACGTTTCGGCGGACGGCATCCGTTATGCGGAACCGGAGTTACGTCCTTAATGCTTGTTACTTCCAGACCACATGCCTGAAGAGCACGGATTGCTGCTTCACGACCTGATCCCGGACCTTTTACCATAACGTCTACAGACTTTAAGCCATGGATAAGAGCTGCCTTCGTTGCAGTTTCTGCAGCCATCTGAGCTGCATATGGAGTAGATTTCCTTGAACCTCTAAATCCCAGACCGCCTGCACTTGCCCATGATAAGGCATTACCCTGTGCATCTGTTAAAGTAACGATTGTGTTATTAAAAGATGACTGGATGTGCGCCTGTCCGCGTTCAACGTTTTTCTTTACACGCTTTTTTGTCACTTTCTTGCCAGTGGACACTTTTTTAGCCATTTTAAACTAACCTACTTTCTCAAATATTGAATCCTGTTGCTAAACCTAACCTGATTCAGTTTCCTTGTTACTTAATTATTTCTTCTTGTTTGCTACTGTCTTTCTCGGACCCTTACGAGTTCTAGCGTTGGTCTTTGTCTTCTGACCACGAACCGGAAGGCTCTTTCTATGACGGATGCCTCTGTAGCATCCAATCTCCTGCAGTCTCTTGATGTTCATAGCGATCTCTCTTCTCAGATCACCCTCAACTACCTGACTGTCAGCGATGATTGCCGCAAGCTTCTTAACTTCGTCGTCAGTTAAGTCCTTAACACGAGTGTCAGGATTAACTTCAGCTTCGGCCAGGATACGGGCTGCACTTGCTCTACCGATACCGTAGATGTAAGTCAAGCCGATCTCTACGCGTTTCTCTCTTGGTAAATCGACACCTGAAATACGAGCCATGTGTGTAGTACACCTCCATTAGTTTTTCTTACTTCTTCGTTGATAATGTATAAATTTGCTTAAACTACTGAACAACTCATCCGAGTGGTTCATAATAGAAAGCCGCGCGAAAAAATAGGTGCTAAATCAAATTAGCCCTGTCTTTGTTTGTGCTTCGGATTCTCACAGATTACTCTGATACTGCCTTTTCTCTTGATGATCTTGCACTTTTCGCAAATTGGTTTAACCGATGATCTAACCTTCACAGCAATTCTCCTTTCCGTAATAGTCCGTCCAATCTCGGACATACAATTTTTTATAACCTATTGCAGTCCTGTGTCGGACTTACAGGTACAACAGACTCGTTCCATCCCCCTGCCGTGAGAGGACAAAAGGGCGGATCTTACCTGATGCTTCAACAAAGTTCGCTAAAGCATTATAACATTTAAAATCCTATAATGCAAGCGAAATTTACACTTCTCTCAATATTTTTATTGAGAAAAATGGATTGGTCTTTATTTATCTCTCCAAATGATTCTTCCCTTAGAGAGATCGTATGGCGACATTTCCATTGTAACCTTATCGCCCGGCAGAATACGGATGTAGTTCATACGGAGTTTTCCGCTGATCGTAGCAAGTACGATGTGTCCGTTTTCCAGTTCTACCTTAAACATAGCGTTCGGCAGCTTCTCTGCTACTACGCCCTCAATCTCAATTACATCTGCTTTCGACATTCTATATACCTCCCTGCAATGATTTCTGAATGAAATAGCGGATCGCTTCATCCTGGACTGCCGCGCCGTCCGCAAACTGGTCTGCCAGCGCCTCATCCCATTTGTGGGAGAACTGCACGTGCTTTCTCTTCTTGCGTTTCGGCTTGGCGGCGGTTTTAGTGCGTCCGTCTGCCAGATACACGTAGCGTGCATCTTCTCTGACTATAATATAATAAGTGCCTTTGTCGTGGCCCGCAAGTGAGCGGACCAGACAGCCAGTTCCATATTCCGTCATTCTGATCTCCGTTTCTGTAGACAGGTGTTTCCGCTCCCGCCGCAGGCTTCTCAGATTACAGTTTGTTCGCTTGCCTATTTGCTCACTTAGTTCGCAAACAGGGCAAAAATTCATGCAGATTTGTCTTCGACAAAGAATTTTTGCCATTGCCCGCCTTATTGATCGGCTCGGACATCTGCCTCAAGATGCGTACATACTGTAATCGGAAAGCCTGCTTAGGTATTCATAAAAACTTCCCCAGCTTACTTCTTCTTTATAAGGAAAGGATCTCAGGTTCGCCCTCTGTAATAAGAATCGTATTTTCATAATGAGCAGCCCAGCCGCCATCTTCCGTCATGACGGTCCAGTCATCATCGAGCCAGACTACTTCGTAGCTGCCCTCGGTAATCATCGGCTCGATCGCGAGCGTCATGCCGGGCTGTAAGAGGATTCCTTTTCTTTTTCTTGCAAAATTCGGAATCTCCGGATCCTCATGCATATGGGAACCGATTCCATGACCAACCAGATCCCTGACAACACCAAAACCGAAACTTTCGGCATATTTCTGGATCGCTGCAGAGATGTCATTGAGATGATTGCCAGCTTTGGCAAATTTAATTCCCTCAAAGAAGCTCTGTCTGGTAACTTCAATCAGTTTTTTGGCATCATCGTCGATCTCTCCGATGCCGTAAGTCCGGGCTGCGTCTGAGTGGTATCCTTTGTAGATCACTCCTGCATCCAGACTGACGATGTCTCCCTCATCGAGGAAATGTTCCTTGTGCGGGATTCCATGTACAACCTCATCATTGACAGAGACGCAGATCGATGCGGGATAGCCGTTGTAATTTTTGAACGAGGGAATGCAGCCGTAACTCCGGATGATTTCCTCTCCCATATGATCAATATCCCAGGTGGACATGCCCGGCCGAAGATTCTTCGCCAGTTCCTCATGCGTTTTGGCGAGAATTCTTCCCGCCTCACGCATCAGTTCAATCTCCCTGGGAGATTTTATCGTCACTGCCATGTTTTAAGCTCCCAAAATATCCGTAATGTTCTTGAATACGTCTTCCATGGTCTGTGTACCGTCTACCGTATGAAGAACGCCCTTCTTCTCATAGTACTCGATCAGCGGGTGTGTCTGGTCATGGTATATTTCCAGACGTTTCTGTACAGTCTCCGGCTTGTCATCATCACGAAGCACCAGCTCAGAACCGCACTTGTCGCAGATTCCTTCTTTTTTCGGTGCTGCGAACTGGATGTGGTAGGTAGCGCCGCACTTTAAGCACGCACGGCGTCCTGCCATGCGGTTTACGATGTTTGCATCCGGCACATCTACGTTGAGCGCGAAATCAATCGCCTCGCCGTTTGCTGCCAGCGCCTCTGTCAGACTCTCAGCCTGCGGGATCGTTCTTGGGAATCCATCCAGAATATAGCCGTTCTTGCAGTCAGCCTCATGGATCCGGTCAAGAAGCATGCCGATCGTTACCTCGTCCGGTACTAAAAGCCCCTGATCGATGAACGATTTTGCTTTTTTACCAAGCTCTGTGCCTGCCTTGATATTGGAACGGAAAATATCTCCGGTAGAAATGTGCGGAATGCCGTATTTTTCTGCAATTCTCTGAGCCTGTGTTCCTTTTCCGGCTCCCGGTGCTCCTAACATAACAATCTTCATAATGGTTACAATCTCCCTATATACAACAGAATCGCCTCCAGGCAGGAGCTGTCTCCGGCCACCTCCAGCCGTAAAGTAAGCAAGCTCCCGCCCAGAAAGCGAGTTGTCTTAGTCGTTTAAGAATCCTTTATAGTTGCGAACCAGCATCTGTGATTCGACTGCTTTGATTGTCTCAAGTACTACACCTACGATAATGATAAGAGAAGTACCTCCGAAGGAGAGACGGCTCACTGAGAACAGTCCAGAGACAATAATCGGAACCAGGCAGACAATGATCAGTCCGCAGGCACCAATCAGTATAATATACTCCAGAATTCCATCCAGGTAATCGGATGTTGGCTTTCCTGGACGAATGCCCGGGATGAAGCCGCCGGATTTCTTCATGTTGTTTGCTACTTCAAGCGGGTTGAATGTAATGGATGTGTAGAAATACGCAAACACAATAATCAACGCGATGTAGACAATTAAACCAACTGAATAAGCCGGACGCTCTGGATTAAACCAGGAGCTGGAATTCAGAGCCAGAAGAATCTTTCCTCCAATGGTGTCATAATTAACCTGAAAAAATCCAGCAATTACCACCGGGAAAGACATCAGGGATGAAGCAAAGATAACAGGAATAACACCTGCTGTATTTACTTTTAACGGGATGCTTGTGGACTGACCGCCAACCATCTTACGTCCCTGCATCTTTTTAGAATACTGAACCGGAATTCTCCGCTCTGCATCCTGTAAAATGATAACAAATACAACCATCGCTACGATAACCGCTACGATAATCACGGCTGTTACAACTGCAACCGCCACGATCTTGCCCTGCAGGAAACGCTCATAGAGCGTAATCATATCGCTTGGCATGGTTGAAATGATATTGAACAGAAGCACGATAGAAATACCGTTTCCGACGCCGTTCTCGGTGATTCGCTCACCGATCCACATCAGCATGGCACTTCCGGCTGTCATTGTCACAATAGCGACAATCACATTCAGGGCAGTAAACTCAACTAAAAGTCCCTTACCGCCGAAACCGATCGACATAGCGACGGACTGCATCAGCGCCAGTGCAACCGTAAGGTAACGCGTATATTCCGCAATCTTCTTTCTTCCGTCCTCGCCCTCCTGCTGCATTTCCTCTAATTTCGGAATTGCAATTGTCAGAAGCTGCATGATAATGGAAGAAGTGATGTACGGGGTAATACTCAATGCGAATACCGACATGTTCGTGAACGAACCGCCGGTAATCGTATTGAAGAAACCAAACGCATCATTGGACTGTCTTGTAAACAGTTCCTGGAAAAATGTTGTATTAACTCCGGGAATCGGCAGCTGCGATCCGATACGGGTCACAACCAGCATAAAGAACGTATAGAGGAGTTTTTCTCTGACCTCTTTTATCTTAAATGCATTCTGGAGCGTTTTTAACATATTAGATCACCTCGCAGGTTCCGCCAACGGCCTCGATCTTAGCTTTCGCGCCTTCACTTACCGCATCAACCTTTACGTTCAGCTTTTTGGTCAGCTCGCCATTGCCGAGGATCTTAACGCCGTCACGCGGGTTCTTTACGATGCCTGCTTCGATTAATGTTTCAACCGTAACAACTGTGTCGTTCTCGAATCTCTCAAGAGCGCTTACGTTGATACCAACGATGGTCTTAGAATTTCTGTTTGTGAAGCCTCTCTTCGGGAGACGTCTATATAACGGCATCTGACCGCCTTCAAATCCTGGTCTCGGAGCGCCGGAACGAGCTTTCTGTCCCTTATGTCCCTTACCAGCAGTCTTACCGTTGCCTGATGCGTGACCACGACCTCTTCTGAAGCTGTCGCTGTGCTTAGAGCCTACCGCCGGCTTTAAATTGGATAAATCCATGACTGCACCTCCTTGCAAATATCTTAGATTTCCTCTACTTTAACTAAATGTCTAACATTCTGGATCATGCCTCTGATAGCGGCGTTGTCCGGCTGCTCAACTGTCTTGCCAGTCTTGTTTAAACCAAGAGCTGCAACCGTTGCTTTCTGCTTCGGGATAGCGCCAATAGGAGACTTAACCAATGTGATTTTTAATTTCTCTGCCATTTTTATCTCCTCCTATTAGTTCAGAATTTCTTCTACAGACTTACCGCGAAGTTTTGCAACCTCTTCCGGAGTCTTTAAAGAACCTAAGCCTGCCAGGGTAGCAAGAACTACGTTTGCCTTGTTGTTGGAACCAAGGGATTTTGTACGGATGTTCTTGTAACCAGCCAGATCCAGTACGGCACGAGCCGGACCACCAGCGATAATACCGGTACCTTCCGGAGCCTTCTTCAGAAGTACGTTAGCGCTTCCGAATTTGCCGAGGAAATCGTGCGGGATGCTATTGTTCTCATCGAACGGAACCTCCATCAGGTTTCTGGCAGCTGCCTCTTTGCCCTTGCGGATTGCTTCCGGAACCTCAGCAGCTTTTCCCATACCAGCACCAACGTGGCCGTTTTTATCTCCAACTACTACTAAAGCGGAAAAACGCATTGTACGTCCGCCCTTAACGGTCTTGGATACACGTTTGATTGCCACTACAGTATCCTCTAACTCGAACTGGTTGGCATCAATTTTTGTACGTTTCATGTGTATGTTCTCCTTCCTACTAGAATTCCAGACCAGCCTCGCGGGCTGCATCTGCTAATGCCTGAACTTTTCCGTGGTAAATAAATCCGCCTCTATCGAAGACAACTTCTTTAATACCTTTTTCAAGCGCTCTCTTAGCGATTACAGTTCCAACGTGAGCTGCTGCTGCAACATCGTTCGTCTTCTCCAGTTCAGCTTTAACTTCCTTCTCGGCAGTGGAAGCTGCTACTAAAGTTTTTCCAACTGTATCATCAATGATCTGAGCATACATATGATTATTACTTCTAAACACTGCTAAACGCGGTCTCTCGGCTGTGCCAGAAAAACGGTTGCGTAATCTAACGTGTTTTTTAACGCGAATTTCGCTTCTTGACTGTTTGCTAACCATCTTCACACTCTCCTTAATTATTTCTTACCAGTCTTACCAACTTTACGTCTGATAACCTCATCGGCATACTTAATACCTTTGCCCTTGTACGGCTCAGGTCTTCTCTTATCCCGAATCTCAGCTGCATACTGGCCAACTTTTTCTTTGCTGATACCTTTAACAGTGATCTTGTTCTGTCCTTCCAGAACAGTCTCAATGCCTTCCGGATCTTCCATCTCTACCGGATGGGAGTAACCAAGGCTGAGAACCAGTTTCTTGCCCTGCTTCGCTGCTCTGTAACCAACACCGTTAACTTCCAGCACTTTCTCATAGCCTTCTGTTACACCATGAATCATGTTGTTAATTAAGGTTCTTGTCAGACCGTGTAAAGATTTCATTTTCTTTAAGTCGTTCGGTCTGGTAACTACGATATGACCATCCTCTTCTTTGATGTTCATCTCAACCGGGAGTTCTCTCTCAAGAGTTCCCTTCGGACCTTTTACAGTCACTAAATTGTTCTCTGCGATTGTTACGGTTACGCCCGCCGGAATCGCAACTGGCATTCTTCCGATACGTGACATGCCTTTTACCTCCTACTTAGATTTTCGGAGAAGCCTGAGCGGCTTCTCTGTTTTCAGTTGTATCTATACCTTGTCTAAACCGATGATGATGCTTTCGGCTTACCAAACAAATGCAAGAACTTCTCCGCCTACGCCGAGTTCTCTTGCCTGCTTGTCAGTGATAACGCCCTGGTTGGTGGAGATGATAGCTACACCTAAACCGCCCAGTACCTTCGGCATATCTTCCTTGTTTGCGTAGATACGCAGACCCGGTTTGGAAATTCTCTTGATGCCGGAGATGATTTTCTCGTTTTTGTCTTTACCGTACTTTAAGGTAATACGGATAGTCTTGAAATTGCCGTCCTCAACAACGTCATATTTCTTGATGAAACCTTCCTTTACCAGGATGTCAGCGATTGCTAATTTCATCTTGGAAGACGGAACATCTACTGTATCATGTTTTGCAGTGTTAGCATTACGGATTCTTGTAAGCATATCTGCAATCGGATCGCTCATTGTCATTTTGAGTGTGCCTCCTTATAATTTGACTACCACTTACTGTAAGTGGGTTTCGGTGGGTTTTGGGAACACTAGGATGTGTCCTCTATAATATAGGCATCGTCCACTCGACTAAGCTCGTCTATCGTCTTCGACTCTGACTCACTAAGTCTCGGGACGGGCTTTCGCACTAGATTCGAAACTACCTCATCAAGTGCTCAATGCCTACCAGCTTGCTTTCTTTACGCCCGGAATTTCGCCCTTGTAAGCTAATTCACGGAAGCAAACTCTGCAGATGCCGTATTTTCTTAAATATGCATGCGGACGACCGCAGATTCTGCAGCGGTTATATTCTCTGGTGGAGAATTTTGCCGGACGCTGCTGTTTAATCTTCATTGAAGTTTTAGCCATGATAAATCCTCCTATTATTTAGCAAATGGCATGTTGAACTGAGTTAACAGCTCACGTGCTTCTTCGTCGGTCTTAGCAGTGGTAACGAAGATGATATCCATACCTCTTACCTTATCTACTTTATCGTACTCGATCTCCGGGAAGATAAGCTGCTCTTTGATACCCAGAGCGTAGTTGCCTCTGCCGTCAAATGCGTTCGGATTTACACCGCGGAAGTCTCTTACTCGCGGAAGAGCCAGGTTGATCAGACGATCAGCGAACTCATACATCTTCTCGCCACGCAGGGTAACTTTACAGCCGATAGCCATACCCTCTCTAAGTTTGAAGTTAGCGACTGATTTTTTCGCTTTTGTAAGAACTGCCTTCTGGCCAGTGATGATTTCCATATCTCTTACAGCAGAGTCCAGAACTTTAGCATTTTCTTTTGCCTCGCCAACGCCCATGTTGATAACAATCTTGTCCAGCTTCGGCACTTCCATGATATTTTTATATCCGAATTTTTTGATCATAGCGTCTACGATTTCGCTCTGATACATTTCTTTTAATCTAGCCAATTTTAACGTTCCTCCTCTCTGTATTAGTCAATTACTTTACCGGTTGCCTTAGCAACGCGGACTTTCTTGCCGTCTTCTACTTTGAAGCCAACTCTCGTAGCCTTGCCATCCACTACCAGCATAACGTTGGAAATGTCAAGCGCGCCTTCCTGATGGATGATGCCGCCCTGCTGATTAGCTGCAGACGGTTTGGTATGCTTTGTTACCATGTTGCATCCCTCAACCAGGACTGTATTCTTCTTTACATTAACGGAAAGAACTTTTCCGGTTTTGTCTTTGTCTTTACCTGTGATAACCTTTACCAGGTCGCCTTTTTTAATTTTATGCACAGCTGACACCTCCTACAGTACTTCCGGAGCCAGGGAAACAATCTTCATAAACTGCTTCTCACGAAGCTCTCTGGCAACCGGCCCAAAAATACGGGTTCCTCTCGGGTTCTTGTCGTCTTTGATGATAACGGCTGCGTTCTCATCAAATTTGATGTAGGAACCGTCTTTACGGCGTGCGCCCTTAACGGTACGTACAACAACGGCCTTCACTACATCGCCTTTCTTTACAACACCGCCTGGTGTTGCATCTTTAACGCTGGCAACGATTACATCGCCAATATTTGCATATCTTCTAGTAGAGCCGCCCATAACGCGGATACAGAGTAATTCTTTCGCACCGGTATTGTCGGCAACCTTTAATCTGGTCTCCTGCTGAATCATGCCCAATACTCCTTTCTGATTTAGAAATTATCTCGCTTTCTCGATAATTTCGACGAGTCTCCATCTCTTATCCTTGGATAACGGTTTTGTTTCCATTACCTTTACAGTATCACCGATACCGCACTCGTTGTTCTCGTCGTGTGCTTTTAATTTATAAGTTTTCTTAACAATCTTACCGATTAAAGGATGTTTTACGTGGTTTTCGATAGCAACTACGATTGTTTTGTCCATCTTGTTGCTTACTACCTTACCGGTACGTGTTTTTCTAAGATTTCTTTCCACGGTAGATATCTCCTTTCCTATTTTAGGAATCTATGATAATTAGTTCGCTTTCTCTGTAATAACAGTCTGAATACGAGCGATGTTTCTGCGAACCTCTTTAATTCTGCTTGTATTATCCAGCTGGTTGGTAGCGTTCTGGAATCTTAAGTTGAAGAGTTCCTTCTTAGCAGCTACTAATTCTTCGTTTAATTCTGCAGATGTCTTAGCTTTTAAATCTTCTACATACTTATTAATTTTCACTGTTATCACCGCCTTCTAAATCTGCTTTAGAAGCAATCTTGCACTTGCACGGAAGTTTGTGCATAGCAAGACGAAGCGCTTCTCTCGCTGTCTCCTCTGGTACACCCGCGATCTCGAACATTACGCGGCCTGGTTTTACTACTGCTACCCAGTACTCAAGTGCGCCTTTACCGGAACCCATACGAGTCTCAGCCGGTTTAGCAGTTACTGGTTTATCCGGGAAAATCTTAATCCAAACTTTACCACCACGTTTGATGTAACGGGTCATGGCAACACGGGCTGCCTCGATCTGGTTGGATTTGATCCAGCACGGTTCTGTAGCGACTAAACCGTACTCACCGTAGTTGATTACATTTCCTCTAAGCGCCTTGCCGGCCATGGTACCACGGAACTGTTTACGACGCTTTACTCTTTTCGGCATTAACATTATTTATCGCTCCCTTCCTTATTTCCTTTCGCAGGAAGTACCTCGCCTTTGTAGATCCAAACCTTAACACCGGTCTTGCCGTATGTTGTGTTTGCCTCAGCGAAACCGTAGTCAATATCTGCTCTTAATGTCTGAAGCGGGATAGTGCCCTCGCTGTAGAACTCTGTACGAGCCATATCAGCACCGCCAAGACGTCCGGATACGGAAGCCTTGATACCCTTAGCTCCAGCCTTCATGGTTCTGCCCATAGCGGACTTCATCGCACGACGGAAGGAAATACGGTTCTCAAGCTGCTGAGCGATGTTCTCTGCAACGAGCTGAGCGTCTCTGTCTGGTCTCTTAACTTCTTTGATGTCTACAAAAACTTTCTTGTCAGTTAATTTCTGAACCTGAGCTTTTGTCTTCTCGATCTCTGCGCCGCCTTTACCGATAACAACGCCCGGTTTAGCAGTGTAAAGAATGATTTTTACTTTATCAGAAGCGCGCTCGATTTCGATTTTGGAAACACCGGCGCTGTATAATTTCTTCTTAAGGAAGGTTCTGATTTTGTGATCCTCTACCAGGTTATCTGCAAAATCAGCTTCCGCATACCATCTGGAATCCCAGTCTTTAATAACACCGACTCTTAAGCCGTGCGGATTAACTTTCTGTCCCATAATTGCCTCCTCTTATTTCTCATCAAGCACGATTGTGATGTGGCTCATTCTCTTTTCGATTCTGTAAGCGCGGCCCTGTGCTCTCGGTTTTACTCTCTTCATTGTCGGTCCCTTGTTAGCGAAGCATTCTGCAACGTACAGGTTCTCCGGATTCATCTGGTTGTTGTTCTCTGCGTTAGCAACAGCAGACTCGAGTAATTTTTTAATTAAAGTAGAAGCATATCTAGGATTGTATGTTACAATACCAAGCGCTGTCTTCACATCTTTGCCTCTGATGGCATCTAATACGAAGCATGCTTTCTGAACGGATACTCTGGCGTAAGACAGCTTAGCCGACGGTCTCGTATCCTTATTAGCATTTCTTTCTCTTTTAATCTGGGATCTATGTCCTTTAGCCATTGGTGAAACCTCCTTTCAAGCGTAACTTACTTACGTCCTGCTTTCTTCTCGTCTTTTCCGTGGCCTCTGTAAGTTCTAGTGGCTACGAACTCACCGAGTTTATGTCCAACCATGTCCTCTGTCACGTATACCGGAACATGTTTTCTACCATCGTGAACTGCGATTGTATGTCCAACCATCTGCGGGAAGATTGTGGAACGGCGGGACCAGGTTTTGATAACCTGTTTCTGTCCTGCTGCGTTCATCTCATCTACTTTCTTTAAAAGATGAGCATCTGCAAATGGTCCTTTTTTTAATGAACGACCCATTAGTATACCTCCTATTACTGTTTACCGTTTCTTCTTCTTACGATTAACTTATTAGACTGTTTGTTTTTCTTTCTGGTCTTCAGGCCGAGTGCCGGTTTGCCCCAAGGTGTGCAAGGACCTGGACGACCGATACTGGTCTTGCCCTCACCACCACCATGCGGATGGTCATTCGGGTTCATAACAGAACCGCGGACAGTCGGACGAATACCCATGTGACGTTTTCTACCAGCCTTACCGATATTGATCAGGTTGTGGTCGCCGTTGCCAACTACACCGATAGTAGCGCGGCAGCTGATCGGAACCATTCTCATCTCTCCGGACGGTAATCTAAGGGTTGCATATTTGCCTTCTTTAGCCATTAACTGAGCAGAGTTACCAGCGGAACGAACCAGCTGACCACCCTTGCCCGGAAGAAGCTCGATGTTGTGAATCTGTGCACCAACCGGGATTTCAGAAAGCGGTAAGCAGTTACCAACTTTTGCCTCAGCCTCTGCACCGCTCATAACCTTCTGTCCAACCTGTAAACCAGCCGGAGCAAGGATATAAGCTTTCTCGCCGTCTGCGTAGCAGATCAGAGCGATGTTTGCTGTACGGTTCGGATCGTACTCGATACCAAGTACGGTTGCTGCGATACCGTCTTTTGCATTTCTCTTGAAGTCGATGATTCTATATTTTCTTCTGGAACCGCCGCCTCTGTGACGAACGGTGATTTTACCCTGGTTGTTACGACCTGCGTTCTTCTTTAAAGAAACTACTAAGGATTTCTCCGGTGTGGATTTTGTAATCTCAGAGAAATCAGAGCCGGTCATATGTCTTCTGGAAGGTGTATATGGGCTGTAAGATTTAATTCCCATGACTTTGACTCCTTTCGTTCAACGCCTCCTGGCGTTTCTTCATGTTTTTCACGACATAGTGTTCGTCGTATAATTGTCTATTGAGGATGAATTATAAACCAGCGAAGATCTCGATCTCTTTGCTGTCCTCGGTCAGCTGAACGATAGCTTTCTTTGTTGCAGCTGTCTTACCGAATGTCATGCCTCTTCTCTTTGTCTTGCCGTCCATGTTCATGGTGTTGACACTCTTAACTTTGGTGCCCGGGAACATCTTTTCAACGGCTTCTTTGATCATAGTTTTGTTTGCCTCGGTGTGTACCAGGAAGGTGTATTTCTTGTCTGTCATAGCATTCATACTCTTCTCAGTTACAACCGGTTTGAGGATTACGTCATAGTACTGTACGTTTGCCATTATGCATATACCTCCTCGATAGAAGCTACAGCAGCCTTGGTTGCTACTACTGTGTTGTATTTCAGGATATCGTAAACGTTGATGGTGCTTACGGAAGCAGTCTTAACGTCTGCCACGTTTCTAGCGGATAATACAGCCTTGTCACAAGCCTCATCCAGAACAACTAAAGCTTTGTTTACTTTCAGGTTGTTCATAACCTCAACAAATTTCTTTGTCTTGATCTCGTCGAAGTTCATAGCCTCAACTACGATGAACTTGTTCTCGTTTACACGGCTTGTCAGAGCGGATTTAAGAGCAGCTCTCTTCTCTTTCTTATTTAAACGGATTGTATAATCACGTGGTGTCGGAGCGAATACTACGCCGCCGCCCGTCCACTGCGGAGCTCTTGTTGAACCCTGTCTTGCATGTCCGGTACCTTTCTGTCTCCACGGTTTCTTACCACCGCCGGAAACTTCGGAACGGGTTTTTGCTTTCTGAGTTCCCTGACGTTTGTTAGCAAGCTGTGCTACAACTGCCATGTGAACCAGATGTTCATTTACTTCTACACCGAATACAGCATCATTCAGTTCTAATGTGCCAACTTCGTTGCCTTCTAAATTGAAAACAGATACGTTTGCCATCTGTATGTTCCTCCTTTCCCGTAAAAGCCTTATCTAGCGACCTTTACTGTCTCTTTGATTGTTACTAAGGATTTCTTCGGTCCCGGTACAGAGCCTTTAACAAGGAGTAAGTTGTTCTCAGTATCAACCTTAACAACCTCCAGGTTCTGAACAGTTACTTTTACGCTGCCCATGTGACCCGGCATTCCTTTGCCCTTAAATACGCGTCCCGGTGTGGTTGCAGAACCGTTGGAACCCTGATGACGATGGAACTTGGAACCGTGAGCCATCGGTCCTCTGTGCTGGCCGTGTCTCTTGATGGCACCCTGGAAACCTTTACCTTTGGAAATAGCAGTTGCATCAATTTTATCGCCTGCTGCGAAGATGTCTGCCTTGATTTCGTCTTTTACAGAATACTCTTCAGCATTCTCTAAGCGGAACTCTCTTACATATCTCTTGTAAGCAACGCCTGCCTTGTCAAAATGACCCTTAACCGGCTTTGTCACAAGTTTTTCTCTCTTGTCTACAAAACCAACCTGTACTGCTTTGTAGCCATCGTTCTCTTCTGTCTTAACCTGTGTAACAACACACGGTCCAGCCTGAAGAACGGTTACTGGAGTTAAAACTCCGTCTTCGTTGAAGATTTGAGTCATTCCGACTTTGGTAGCTAAAATCGCTTTCTTCATTAATCTGACCTCCTGTTTTTCTACAGCGGAACGCGTTCGTCAAACTCCCGCGTTCATCCTAGAACTGTCCAGATGTCTCTATCTAAACTAGTATAGGATTCTTAATTATTTGTTTTTCATCTTTACGTTGATGGACACGCCAGCCGGCATTTCCAGTCTCTGCAGTGCATCAACTGTCTTCTGGCTCGGAGCAATGATATCGATGAGTCTCTTATGAGTTCTCTGCTCGAACTGCTCTCTGGAATCTTTGTACTTATGAACTGCTCGCAGAATGGTTACTACCTCTTTCTTAGTTGGCAGCGGCACCGGTCCACTCACCTTTGATCCGTTTTTCTTTACAGTCTCAATGATTTTTGCAGCGGATGTATCTACCAGCTGATGATCATAAGCTTTCAGTGTGATTCTCATTACTTGACTTGCCATAAAAAAAGTCGCCTCCTTTTCGTACTATTAAGCACGACAAGCGGTGACTGTACACATACCCGTGTGTGTCCTCGCAGTCCACACACCAAATCCGTCATTTGTCTTCAGGATACTCTATTCTTGTACAGTGACTTGTCGCCAGTTTCCTAACTTGACATTCGCTCCGCGGAATAACCTGCTTATCATAAGCAGCAACCTCTCGTTTCATCGCTATCATGCCACAGCTTCGTTATAATAACACAGCTTTCTGGGAAATGCAAGTGTTTTTTTAAGAAAAAATCTATATTTTTCAAGAAAAAACAGGAGTTTCTTCTTCCGGTGGGTAATTACACTTTTTATATAGAAGAAACTCCTGTTTATCCACAAGAATATATTTCCATGCAGAAATTTTATCTCAGTCGAGAATACTCCCAGCTTTTTTAATTAATCCTCCCAATACGTCGGTTCCACCGGGGTTCTAGCCTCGTCGCTACCATCGTCGCTTGTGCCGTCCACCTCTGTGACAACACCCGCAGAGCTTGTCTTAAACTTTGTGCCGTTCGCATCCTTCACGGTGCTGGACTTCACTACCTTGCCGCTCGTCGTTACCAGATAGTTTTTGTCATTGACTTCAATGACTTCATACTTGGTACCGCTGTCTGCCTTCTGAAGCTTACCCATGTAGTACAGGAATCCATCCTCCACACCTGAGTAGCCGCGTCCAGCCTTGTTGCCGCTGTCAGTGAAATAGAACTGTCCGGTCGTTCCGTCGCCCTCTACTACATTTCCCTTGCCTTTTACGACTGAGCTGGTCGCCTTGTCCGCTCCGAAGAAATAGCAGGCATACTGACCGCTCGTTCCTACCTCCAGACGTCTCAGACCATAGACCGGGTTGCCCTTCTCATTAAATAAGTAGGTAATATTGTTGATGCGGACCAGGTTGCTCGTCGAAGCGTCAGAAATCTTCGGACCCACCTTCGGCTCGCCGTTGCTTGAAAAATAATACCACTGTACATCGCTGCCGAGATCCAGATTGTAATCATCATCCTCCGGCGGAGTCGTGGAGAGCCAGCCAGTCTGTACCTGACCGTTGCTCTGATAATAACGGTAATTTGCAAATCCAGAGGAATTTCCCATATCGACCCAGCCGGTCTGCATCGCTCCGTTTTCGTCGAAGCAGTAGTAGGTTCCGTCAATCTTATACTGTTTATATTTGGCACCACCTAAAGAAGGCACATATTTCTTTCCTGAACTCTGAAAGTAGTACCAATGATGATCCTCATCGTCGTCGCCGGGTTTCACTTCATCATCGTCCTTTTTGGTATCATCCGGATCTTCCAGATATGCCCAGCCGATCTGCATGACACCATCTGCATTCGTGTAGTAGGTGTCATCATCCACCCAGCCCGTCTGCATCGCTCCATCACCGTCGAAGTAATAGTACTTGCCGCCGATCTTGGACCAGCCGTCGGATACCATCTTTCCGCTGGTGGAGAAATAGTACCAGACCGTCGTAGCGGAAGTCTCGTTCCATGCCGGATTGCGCTTCGGCAGTTTCAGCCACTTGTCAGTCGCCATGATGCCGGTACTCTCGACAAAGTATTCGTCGTCCACCCAGCAGTTCGACGCGATGTTGCCCTGGGAATCGAGATAGCGCCAGAGATTGTCTGCGCCCTTCTTCCAGGTATTCGTCACCTTATTGCCATTGTTGTCCACATATATCCAGCTGTTTCCAGACTGCTGCCAGCCTTCTGCCGCGTAAGATGTCAGGGTCGCCGCCCCTATCATCAGCGCTGCGGAAAGGACGCAGACTGCCAGTTTCTGTTTCTTCATATACAAGCCCTCCCAGTTCACGATTGATAACGTCTATTCTCCCACCTGCTGCGCATTCGCACACTTCCCGTCGTGTGGAGACTGCATCAGATGCTTATAACGCCTTGTTTTGTTCCAGATACGTGCAATCTATCATTTACCTAATATACATTTTAACAGGAGATGTAGGAATCTTCAAGGAGATTTATCTTTCAATTTATTTACTTTTTTGGCAGGAAGCCGTTCAAAAGGTTTGACACGCCAATCAATGACCGATATAATTAGGTATGCATTTCAACTGAACCGTTTTTCCGGTCAGACAGACTGCGTTTTGGTTAGAAATGGCTTATGGATAACACCGATTATAAAGGCGGCAGATACCCTTTTCCGGGGTTTGCGCCTCATTTTTTTGAAAGGATAAAATTTTATGTGGATTGCAGATGGATGGAACGATTATGAAGTGATTGACTGCTCCGAAGGAGAGAAACTGGAGCGGTGGGGCGACTATCTTCTGGTTCGCCCGGACCCGCAGGTTATCTGGAACACCCCCAAGACACACCGCGGCTGGAAAAAGATGAACGGACACTACCACAGAAGCTCCAAGGGCGGCGGCGAATGGGAATTTTTCGACCTGCCGGAGCAGTGGTCGATCCATTACAAAGAACTGACCTTTAACTTAAAACCGTTCAGCTTCAAGCACACAGGTCTCTTCCCGGAGCAGGCGGCAAACTGGGACTGGTTCGGTGACCGCATCCGCAATGCTGGACGCCCAATCAAGGTTTTAAACCTCTTTGCCTACACAGGCGGCGCTACCCTGGCGG
>NZ_FR895117.1:23652-26572 GCF_000434655.1 Clostridium sp. CAG:43
CGGTGCCAGCGTGACCCATGTGGACGCCTCCAAGGGCATGGTAGCCTGGGCGAAGGAAAACTCCCGTTCCTCCGGGCTGGAAAATGCACCTATCCGCTGGATCGTCGATGACTGTGTGAAATTTGTTGAGCGTGAGATCCGCCGCGGCAACCATTACGACGGAATCATCATGGACCCGCCGTCCTACGGCCGCGGACCGAAAGGCGAGATCTGGAAGATCGAAACTTCGATTTACCCGTTCGTGCAGCTCTGCACGAAACTGTTATCGGACAACCCGCTCTTCTTCCTCATCAACTCCTACACCACCGGGCTGGCGCCGTCCGTCCTGACCTATATGCTCTCAACCGAAGTTGCCCCCACCCACGGCGGCACAGTGAAATCGGACGAGCTGGGACTTCCGGTTACCCGCACCGGACTGGTATTACCATGCGGTGCATCCGGACGCTGGGAATCTGGTAAATAACACTGGTATTCGGATGACATAGACACCCCATTTTTAAGTTTGATTCCTATTCATTCCAATCCCGGATATCTAACAGCCCCGGGACCAGTTCCCGCGCACTCGTCTCTAATATAATTCGCCCCTTCTCGGCATTTGCACCAGACGGATCTCCTCCTATTCCAATCGGCGATCCGTCTTTTGTTTTCCAGTCCTCCGACACCCAGCCGATCGAAACCGGACCGTATGGCTTCAGGGCGCGGGTCTTCTCAAACGCCGTCGGCTCTCCCGCTTCCGAAAGTTCCAGCTTCACAAGACTCTCATCGACCGCCATTACCATCGATGTCTCCATCTCTCCACCGTGGAAATCCCAGATATTCCCCTTTGAAATCGTTGCTTTTACATCCGGATGACCAAATGCCCCCGCTGAAAGGATAAACGGTGCAATCCCCAGCTCACTCCGAAGTTCCCAGCTTAAAACCTGCGCAATCGGCGCATTCCCACCATGGCATACCAAAAAAGCCAGCTTCTTAAAACCGTGATGCGCCAGGCTGACGCATATATCATATAAGAGATGATAGTAAGTGTCCGGCCGGACTGTAACCGAACCGCAGAAATTCTTATGCTCTGTACTTAAGCCCACCGGAATCACCGGAAACAGCAGCATCGGGAAGTCTTCTTCCCCCTCTGCCTCCAGCGCCTTTTTGATCTCCTGACTCATCGCCTCCGCGATAATATCATCCGTTCCCAGTGGTGCCTGATTGCCGTGCTGTTCCAGAGCCCCGAGCGGAATCAGGACAATCGTGTTCTCACGGTCCACCTGCTCCATTTCCCATCTTGTCAAATCTCTATAGTTACGTATCATAGTATCTCCTCCTCTTATAAAAACAGATATGTCTTTGCACGTTCCATCAAACAAAAAGGATTGTCCGGGATTCTCCCCCAGGCAGCTTTCCCAGCGGTTTCCCGACAATCCTTTCTATGAAATGGTTCTGCCGTTTCACAGCAAACAGCCAAATCCGTCAAACCATTCCTCTTATTTCATTTTATACTGCTTTCGGCACAATCTTCGCCGCACGCAGGCGTACAAACAAAAGCTGTCCAACGATATAGTTGAGTCCCACTTTCAATACGTTGAATGGGATCGTCGCCAGGATGATAAATCCATTCAGGTCTTTGATCGCCGGGTTGACCGACGCTACCATGCGGATCACTTCATCCAGCGGCAGGCTCATCGCTTTCGCATATAACGGAAGCGTAATGTTCGCATTGATAAAGCATGCACACGCGGTGCGGATCACGATACTGAGCAGAAGCGCTTCTACAGCTGCCTTACGGTTAGCGCCCAGCTTCTGATAGAGGAACCACAGCGGCCATACGAACAGGAACGCCGCAATCAGGTTGGCCAGCTCACCGACGTACATCGTGTTAGTTCCGACAGTAATCAGCTTGATTAACAGCTTGATGACTTCTACACAGATACCGGATACCGGTCCCATCAGAAACACAGCAATCACAGACGGTACATCACTGAAATCCACCTTATAAAACGGCGGCATCATCGGAACCGAAAATTCCAATGACATCAGCACGCCAGCAACCGCTGCCAGCATCGCCGTATAAATCAATTTTTGAATACTCCATTTTCCTGTCTTCATCTTAAATCTCCTTTCGGTTTTAAAACTCATTTCTCCGAAGGAGGAGTATGAATCAAGTGCCGGACTAGCTGCATTTGTAAAACTAAAAAAATCCCGGTCGTTCGGGACCTGGG
Source organism: Clostridium sp. CAG:43 (assembly GCF_000434655.1). Lineage (NCBI taxonomy): Bacteria > Bacillati > Bacillota > Clostridia > Eubacteriales > Clostridiaceae > Clostridium > Clostridium sp. CAG:43. The sequence goes on from NZ_FR895117.1 coordinate 25,863, forward strand.
ATGATAAATCACAACTTAGCCGATGTACACCAGCCTGCTTGCGCTCAAGCGGTACACTCTCTGACTCCTGCCTCTTCTCTCATCCAGACTATACTGTCGGTTTCGGAATCTCACCGAATCGGCCGCCATCGCGGTTCGCGGACTATACCGCCGGTAGGGAATTTCGCCCTGCCCCGAAGAAATCATGGTAATTACTCCGTCTTCATACCTATAAACATATGAATCTGCGGAGTAATTATCTCACCCGTTCATAGTATCACATACAAACGAGAATTTCAATATTTTTTTAACAATCTTTCTTTTCGTTTTTCTCATCTACGGCATCGCCGCCCCGGCATCCAGCATACCTCCGGTTGCCACTTTGCCGGACAGACTCTCAAGTGGCCGCGCCGACTGCAAAATACGGTTTCTCACATCCATAAGCGACAGGGACGCATCGCAGGAGTACAGCATTGCCGCCGTTCCGGTTACCATCGGTGCCGCCATCGACGTGCCGCTCATGTAGGCATAGTCATTGCCCGTGATCGTACTCAGGATATAATTGCCCGGCGCTGCCAGATCCACGCTTCTCACCCCGTAATTGGACGCACGGTCGAGCTGACCGTCAAAGCGCAGGTTTGCCACGGAAATGATATTGTCCAGTTCAAAGCTTGCCGGGTACATCGGCTGCTCATCGATGCTGTAGCCATTGCCGGAGGCGTCGCCGTTTC
>NZ_FR895117.1:26589-32351 GCF_000434655.1 Clostridium sp. CAG:43
CAGCCGCCACAATAAACAGCATCCCCGAATCCTTGATCGTCTGATACAGCTCCTCGCTATATTTCATCGTGCCAAAGCTCAGATTGCAGATCGACGCGCCATTCGCCTGCGCATACCGGATCGCCTTAACCACGTTGCTGACGGTTCCGACACCGGACGATGTTCCAAGCGTCTTGATCACCATGATCTTCACATACGCCGGATCGCAGATTCCAACCGTTCCGACTCCATTTCTCGCCGCCGCGATCGTGCCCGCCGAGTGGGTACCATGATTGTCATCCGTCCCGGTAAATACCTGGGCATTATTATCATAGAAATTCCAGCCGTAAACGTCATCGATATAACCATTTCCGTCATTGTCAATGCCATCGCCCGGAATTTCCCCCGTATTCGTCCAGATCGAACCGCTAAGCTCCGGGTGAGTTATGTCAACTCCCGTATCAATCAGCGCCACAATCACCTGACGTTTTCCACTTTTCGCGTCATATTTCTTCCAGGCCGGGACAATATTCATATCGATCCCTTCCAGAGAACGGACCGTTCCATCTGCTGAGAGCGCCGGGCTGCCGGTAATCGCCCCAATCGCTGCATCCACTGCCGCCGTATGGCTCGGCACCAGACGCAATTCACCTGTATTTAAAAAAGCCCACTGATAGGAGGCATAGGAATCCGTATAGGGAACCGACTCCCGTGACGGACCCGCCGCATATGCCGGAAGCGCCGCGCTCCCTGCCATCATGGCAGCACACAGGGCGGCTGCCAGCCCTCTAAAAAGTTTCTTTTTCAACTTGCTTTATCCTCTTTCAATTCCGTTCTTACAGTTCGCGCGCTGCCGCAACCACAGTCTCCGCTTCCTTTTCCGGTTCTTTTCTGACAATCTGCCGTTTTACCGATTTTACCACTTTCCCGGCTTTTTTGCCATCCTTTTCGGATGCCGGACCGGAAATTGACTTAAAGCCGCGAAATACCAGAATACTCCGCGGCGGAACCATATACTGGCGAAGCTCTTCCTGCGGCTCCTGCCCTGCCTCCAGGCTTTCCGGCGGACAGATTCCGTTATTGTCTGCGTCGTCTGTGTTGATGCAGAGAGTCCACTGCATTCCCTTCGGAAGTTTCGGAAGATCAAATTCATGCGGCTCCCAGTGCATATTGTAGGCGACAAAGAAATAGTCATCGCTGGTGCCATCCGCTCTTCGCCCGTACTCGCCGCAGTAGAGAATGCCGAGCTGGCGGCGGAAGTTTTCAAACTCCGGGCACCATGTTTTGACGCCGTGGTAGGAAACATCCGGGTGTCCGCAGACGAGGTAATCAATATTTTTCGGCTCCACCGGCAGATGGAACACTGGATGCGCTTTGCGGAACGCTATCATATATTTTACAAATTCGTAAATATCCCGGTTCGTCTCCAGCTGATGCCAGTTGAGCCAGGAAATCTCATTGTCCTGACAGTAAGCATTATTGTTGCCGTTCTGGGAATTGCCGAACTCATCACCCGCTAAAAACATCGGCGTTCCCTGGCTCAGAAAGAGCAGCAAAAATGCGTTGCGGAGCTGTTTTTTCCGCATCTGCACAATCTTCTTTTTCCGCGTCGTGCCCTCGACGCCGCAGTTCCACGTATAATTATAATCGCTTCCGTCCCGGTTATTCTCCCCGTTCGCTTCGTTGTGCTTCTGCTCACAGGAAACCATATCCATCATCGTAAAGCCATTTGTCGCCGCCATATAGTTGATCACGCCATACGCGTCCGGATTCCGGCGTGTCTGGTAAATGAGACGACCGACCTGATCCTCATCGCCCTTTAATACCCGGCGCATATCGATCAAAAATCCTTCATTGTACTCGCCCAGATGCCAGCGGCGCTCCCGCAGCTTCGGTGCCGCTGCCGTTTTTGGCACACGCACGCCATCCCAGGAACCAGCTAATAGCTTCGTATCGGCTAACAGCGGATCCGACGCCAGCAGTTCGGCCGGCGCAAACCCGGACAGGTGCACGCCATCCACATGATACTCGTAAACCCAGAAACGAACCGCCTCCTGCGCCAGTGCCGCGCTCTCCTCGCCGGTAAAATAAAGCTCAACCAGCACTTCAATATCATTTTTATGAAATTCTTTCACCAGATCCTTAAATTCCCGCTCCGGTTCTTTCTCTTTCCCGGATGTGTACGAAGCTTTCGGCGCAAACAGGTATCCCGCCCCATAGCCCCAGTAATTGAGCCGTCCGGTCGGTGTCCCGGTCGCATACGGATTCCCGTCTGCCCCATCCTCCATCATCACTTCCTGAAATTCATTCGGCATCATTAATTCAACTGCTGTGATACCCAATTCCTTTAAATAGGGAATTTTCTCCGTCAGCGCACGGAACGTTCCCCGCTCCCCGGTGCCGGAAGAAGTATGACGGGTAAATCCGCGCACATGCAGCCGGTACAGGATCGTCTCATCATACGGATGTTTCAGCGGCTGATCCATTTCCCAGTCATACGTTTCTTCCGGGAAACGGCAGCGCACCGGACGGAGCGCCGCTTTTAAATCGCCCCAGCGCTCATGTCCTGTATAGATGCGCCCGCACGGATCCGGCAGCTCCCCCTGCTCGGTCTCGATCGTGTATTCCAGTCCCGAAAAATCATCGCCCGCAAGCTCCATCATCCAGAGATCCCCCACCCGTTCTTCCGGGGAAAATGGGATCCGGACACCCTGTTTTTTACCTGTCTCATAAATTGTCAGATGGCAGAATGTCCCCGGTGCCTCGACGCACAAGTGCATTCCCGTCTCTGTCCGCTTGATTCCCGGTGTAAAATCAGGGGTTCTTATCTTCTGTCTCACGATTTTTTCTGCTTTCACCTGTATCCCCTCCACGTTTTCATACGGCACTTTCGGTTCCAAAAGTGCCTATTTGTGTGCAGCCGCCTGCGCTTCTATTTTCTCCGCCAGATCGTTCAGATACATCCAGCGGTCCATCTTTTCTTCCAAAAGAGCTTCTTTTTCCTCTTTTTCCTTTATGATGCCGTTCAGAGCCGTATAATCGCGGGCAGAGTCCTGCATCTGCTGCTCCAGATCCGCGATTGCCTCTTCCAGCGCCGCGATATCATCCTCGATCGTCTCCCACTCTTTCTGCTCCATATAGCTGAATTTGAGCTTTTTCTCGCGCTGGCGGCCGCGGTTTTTATCCTTTGCCGTCTCCGCTGCATCTGACGTTCCCGCACCAGAAGCGCCTCCGGTCTTCTGGCCTCTGCCGTGTTCCTGACCGGATTCCTCCATCTCTGCCGCTATGCGTTCCCCGCAGGCTGCCTGATAGTCGGTATAGCCGCCCTCATACTGACGGATCGAGCCGCCGCCCTCAAAGGCGAAGATCCGGCGCACTACGCGGTCAAGGAAATACCGGTCATGCGATACCGTAATCACGATCCCCTGGAAATGATCCAGATAATCCTCCAGAATCGTCAGCGTGCCGATATCGAGGTCGTTGGTCGGCTCGTCGAGCAGAAGGACGTTTGGCGCGCCCATCAGGATATGAAGCAGATAGAGTCTGCGCCGCTCGCCGCCCGACAGCTTGCCGATCAGCGTGTACTGCATATGGGACGGGAACAGGAACCGTTCCAACATCTGGGATGCCGATACCAGCCCGTCCGCCGTCCGCACGTACTCTGCCACATTTTTAATGTAATCGATCACGCGCATCGACTGATCCATATCTTCGTTTTCCTGTGAAAAATAACCCATTTTTACGGTCTGGCCGATGATCGTCTCGCCCGAATCCGGTTTCACCCAGCCGGTAATCATCTTCATCAGCGTCGATTTGCCGCTGCCGTTCGGTCCGATGATGCCGATGCGGTCATCCTTCAAGAAGATATAGGAAAAATCATCGATCAGGAGGCGGTCACCATACGCCTTATGAAGATGGTGTGCCTCGACCGTGGTCCGTCCGAGACGGCTGGAAATCGAGCTCATCTCCACATTTCCATCTACTTTCGGCGCTTCCACCGCACTCAACGCCTCGAAGCGCTGAATACGCCCTTTCTGCTTCGTGCTGCGTGCCTGTGCGCCGCGCCGGATCCACGCCAGCTCCGTCCGCAGGATATTCTGCCGTTTCTGCTCCGAGCTCACCGCCATCGCCTCGCGCTCTGCCTTTAATTCCAGATAGCCCTCATAACCGGACTGATAACTGTACAGCTTTCCCTTGTCCAGTTCGACGATGCGGTTCGTCACGTTATCAAGGAAATACCGGTCGTGCGTGATCATCAGAAGCGCGCCGCGGAATTTTTTCAGGTACTCTTCCAGCCAGTCCGCCATCGCACTGTCCAGATGGTTCGTCGGCTCGTCTAAAATCAACAGATCCGCCGTTGATAACAGCACCGCTGCGAGCGCAACGCGCTTTCTCTGTCCGCCCGAAAGTGTCTCCACCTTGGCACTATAATCGGTGATTCCAAGCTTATTCAGCATGGATTTCGCATCGCCCTCGAGATCCCAGGCGTGCTCATGCGCCATATTTTCCCGGATCACGCAGTCTAAGACGGTCCGTCCCGGTTCAAACTCCGGATTCTGAGGCAGATAACGGATATAGAGATTTCGTCCCTTTACCACCGTACCCTCATCCGGCTCTTCCAGACCGGCTACAATCTTTAGAAGAGTAGATTTTCCGGTTCCGTTGATGCCGATGAGACCAATCTTATCACCTTCACCGATGGAAAATGCCACGTCATCAAAAAGCAGCCGTTCCGTATATGATTTTTTCAGATGTTCTGCTGTCAGTAAATTCATGTCTCATCCCGATCCTTTATCTGTAATTCTACCGGGCAGTGATCCGAACCCAGTATCTCCGTATGAATCTGCGTGCCCGCCAGCCGGTCCTTCAGGCTCTTGGAAACACAGAAATAATCAATCCGCCACCCAGCATTCTTCTCGCGTGCCTTAAACCGGTACGACCACCAGGAATAAACGCCCTCTTTATCCGGGTAAAAATAGCGGTACGTGTCGATATATCCAGAGTCCAGAAGCTCCGTAAACTTGCTTCTCTCCTCATCCGTAAATCCGGCATTTTTCCGGTTCGTCTTTGGATTTTTCAGGTCAATCTCCGTGTGTGCCACATTCAGATCGCCACAGAAAATAACCGGCTTTTTCTCCTCCAGCTTCTTCAAAAACTGGCGGAAATCATCCTCCCACTGCATCCGATACGGAAGTCTCGCCAACTCATTCTGGGAGTTCGGCGTATAGCAGGTCACCACATAATAATCCGGGTACTCCGCCGTAATGACGCGCCCTTCATGATCGTGCTTCTCAATGCCGAGACCGTAGCTCACGCTAAGCGGCTCCTCCTTCGAAAACAACGCCGTTCCCGAATATCCCTTCTTCTCCGCATAGCTCCAATACTGATAATACCCCGGAAGCTCCAGATCAATCTGCCCTTCCTGCAGCTTGCTCTCCTGAATACAGAAAATATCCGCATCCAGCTCATGAAATACATCCAGAAATCCCTTTCCCACACACGCCCGCAAGCCATTTACGTTCCAGGAAATCATTTTTTTCATTCTATCTCTCCTTTTTATCAAATAAGGTTTTTCCGATACATAAAAAGACAGCAGGCAGGTGGCAGACGCTCCGAAACTGGTCTGTGGATGCAGAGCAGGCTTTCGCCTATCAGTTGTACGCATCTTGAACACGCTTGTCCGAATGGGGCGGACGCAAGTCCGACACAGACGAACAAGTGTAGTAAAAGCAAGCGAACAACGATAGTGCGAAGAGCCAGCGGCGCATTCACAGATCTGTTTC
>NZ_FR895117.1:32388-38912 GCF_000434655.1 Clostridium sp. CAG:43
CCCCACCTCTCTCATTTTTATAAATCTACGTGTAAATCCTGATGTTTAATCCCATGTCTCTCCACATATCCCGTCAGCATCAGGGTCAGCGCACCGTCACCCGTTACATTGCAGGCAGTACCAAAACTGTCCTGAAGCGCAAAGATCGTCAGCATCAGCGCCGTTCCGGTCGCATCGAAACCGAGGACACCGGTGATCAGTCCCAGAGACGCCATAACCGTACCGCCCGGAACACCCGGTGCACCTACGGCAAATACACCTAAAAGAACGCAGAACAGAACCATCGTCATCATATCCGGGAGAGCGCCGTACAAAATCTTGGATACCGTCATGACAAAGAATACCTCGGTCAGAACCGAACCGCACAGATGGATATTCGCAAACAGCGGAATACCGAAATCAACCATATCGTCACGAAGCGGCTCTGCCTTTTTGGCACAACTGAGCGCCACTGCCAGGGTCGCCGCAGAAGACATCGTACCGACTGCCGTCAGATATGCCGGACCATAATGCTTAATAACGCCTCTCGGGTCACGGCCAGAGTAAATACCAGCCAGTGTATACAGCAGCGCCATCCAGATATAGTGGCCTGCCATAACAATCAGGATAACCGAAATGAAGATCGGAGCCTGTTTTGTGATGGTTCCCTCATATGCCAGGGAACAGAACGTAAATGCGATGTAAACCGGAAGAATCGGAATGACAATCTTCTGTACTATCTCCAGAACGATCTTCTGGAACTCGTCTAAGAGTTTCGTTACCGTCACCGCCTTGGTCCAGGTCGCTGCCAGACCAATCATAACGGAAAATATCAGCGCACTCATGACGCCCATGATCGGCGGAATGTCCAATTTAAAGACAACCTCCGGCAGACTGCGCAGTCCATCGACTGCCGACTGAATCGACATATGCGGAATCAGCGTATATCCAGCTGCCATCGAAAACAGCGCCGCGCCAAGAGACGATGTATACGCCAGTATCAGCGCTACTCCAAGCAATCTGGAGGCATTCTTTCCAAGCTTCGTGATCGACGGGGCAATAAAGCCGATGACGATCAGCGGTACACAGAACGAAATAATCTGCCCAAAAATATAATTCAGCGTCACAACGAGATTCATAAAACTTTCATTTGCTATAAGACCGGCAATAATACCGATCGCTACACCCAGCACCAGCCGAAACGGCAGGCTTTTCATCAACTTGCTCATACCCAGTTTTCCTTCCTAATACCTATCTCTTCATTCTTACTCTTCCCAAAGTTTTTTCGGATACAGACCGCCGTCCTTCATCCCCTGGATCGCGTCTGTCACCATCTTCTTATCTTCCTTGTAGGTCACGCCGTACCAGCGGTCCACGCTCTTTAACACGGTCACCTCGGCTTTCCCCTCTTTCAGAAGTTCATCCACCACAAACGGGAGGAAATACTCACATTTGAGTGGATTTACCGACAGGTTTTTCTCCAAAAATGGAACAAAGCGCGCCTTTAACTCCTTTAAGATGCTGGAAGTAAAGCCCCAGAGGTTCATCGATACAAGCGTATCCTCCCCCAGCTTCTCCCAGGTTGCGCCGTCATCCTCGGTATATTCCGCCTGATCGCCGTGCTTCTCGATGCGCGTTCTCTCGTGGATATCCGCCAGATGTCCATCCGCATCCACCGTACAGACGCCGCGCGCCACATGCCCGTTTTCCGTCAATGTGTTGTAGAGATGATAGGCAACCATCGCATACTGATATTTGTCATCATCCCCGCAGGATGCCAGACGATCATAGATCGCCTTGAACGCCGATTTTCCATAGTAATCATCCGCGTTGATCACCGCAAACGGTCCGTCGATCACCTCGCTGCAGCAGAGAATCGCATGACCGGTTCCCCACGGTTTGACGCGTCCCTCCGGAACCTCAAATCCATCCGGAAGGCGGTCATTTTCCTGATACACATACTCCACCTGCACGTGCTTTTCCATGCGGTTTCCGATATGTTCCTTAAACTCTTTCTCAATCGATTTCTTGATAATAAATACGACCTTTTCGAATCCAGCCTCGACTGCGTCGAAGATCGAAAAATCGATGATCAGATCTCCTTCCCGATCGACCGGATCAATCTGCTTCAAGCCGCCATACCGGCTGCCCATACCAGCCGCCATGATTACCAGAACTGGCTTCTGACTCATGAAAATTGTCCTCGCTTTCTGTTTCTTATCCACAATCCTGCCCGTTTTCATTCAAAGCAGAATTGCCTGTTTCCTTTTATTTTAAACTAATTCGGGCAGACTGTAAACAGTAAAACAAAAACCCGGCTGCCGTTTTATTCCATAGAGCGGATATTCTTTTTTGTTTACATTTTTATAGATGTATTTTTTACTGTTTCTACACCAGTTAATTGTATCTTTTAGTTCTGCGCATACTTGTATGATAGATTGTTTTCACAAATATTTGATGTATGCGGGAGGTGCTTTAAATGATTGCTGCTGGTGACCGGCTCCGTGATTTACGGGAGGACAAAGGAAAAACGCAGGCGGAAATTTCCAGTCTGCTGGGTACAACTCAGCAAATCTATTCCCGCTATGAAACAAACCGGACGGATCTGCCTCTTCGGCATCTGATAAAACTGGCGGATTATTACCAGGTCAGCGCCGATTATATTCTCGGTCGAACCTCCTACCCGAAGAATCCGCCCGAAATGGCGAAACCATTTCTTAAAAATGTCACCTATGGAGAGGTCAATGGGCGTATCTCATCATTCCAGACTTCCACGAAAAAGCAGTTGATCGAATACATCAATTACCTGGTTTATCTGGAATCACGCCATAAGAAGGATTGATCGCGGTGAAAACGGGACATTGACACCATAGATGTGCAAAAGACAGCTCCAGGCATCGCTCACATGCAGCGTCTGGGGCTGTCTTTTATCTTTCAGACTTTTGTCTAAATCACTTTGATTCCAGCTCTTAGTCGTCCTCTTCCTCACTATCCGTAACAGTAAATACCTGACGTTTTCTCGCCATCTCATCGTTTGCCAGATACTCATCATAAGTAGTAATCTTATCGATCAGCTTGCCGTTTACGATTTCCATGATACGGTTTGCGGTCGTCTCAACGATCTGGTGGTCACGGGATGAGAATAACAGCACGCCCGGGAACTTGATCATACCGTTGTTCAGAGCGGTAATGGACTCCATATCCAGATGGTCGGTCGGCTCGTCCAGAATCAGGACATTGGAACCGGAGATCATCATCTTAGAAAGCATGCAGCGCACCTTCTCACCACCAGAAAGAACGCGGACTTTCTTCACGCCGTCCTCACCGGCAAACAGCATACGTCCTAAGAATCCGCGGACATAGGTCACATCCTTAACCGGAGAGTACTGGGTCAGCCAGTCTACGATCGTGTCGTCGTTATCGAACTCTTTCGAATTGTCCTTCGGGAAATATGCCTGACTGGTGGTCAGACCCCATTTATAGGATCCCTCATCCGGCTCCATCTCGCCGGAAAGAATCTTGAAGAGAACGGTCTTTGCCTGCTCGTTCGGTCCTACAAATGCTACCTTGTCCTCGCGTCCGAGAATGAAGGAAATATTATCAAGAACCTTCACACCATCGATAGTCTTAGACAGGTTCTCTACGCTTAATACCTCATTACCGATCTCACGTTCCGGACGGAAGTCGATATACGGGTACTTACGGCTGGACGGTTTGATCTCATCTAACTCAATCTTCTCCAGAGCACGTTTTCTGGAGGTTGCCTGCTTAGACTTGGAAGCATTGGCGGAAAATCGCTGGATGAACTCCTGCAGCTCCTTGATCTTCTCTTCCTTCTTCTTGTTGGCTTCCTTCATCTGCTTGATCATCAGCTGGCTGGACTCGTACCAGAAATCGTAGTTTCCGGCATAGAGCTGAATCTTGCCATAGTCGATATCTGCGATCTGGGTGCAGACTTTATTTAAAAAGTAACGGTCATGGGATACCACGATAACCGTATTCTCAAAGTTGATCAGGAACTCCTCGAGCCATGCGATCGCATCGAGATCCAAGTGGTTTGTCGGCTCGTCGAGAAGCAGGATGTCCGGGTTTCCGAACAGTGCCTGTGCCAGAAGAACTTTGACCTTCTGGGCACCGGTCAGATCTGCCATCTGTTTGTAGTGGAGATCCGTCTCGATTCCCAGACCATTTAAAAGGTTCGCCGCGTCGGACTCTGCCTCCCAGCCGTTCATCGTGGCGAACTCGCCCTCCAGCTCGGCAGCCTTGACGCCGTCCTCCTCGGAGAAGTCTTCCTTCATGTAGATGGCTTCCTTCTCTTTCATGATCTCGTAGAGTCTCGCATTTCCCATAATAACGGTATCAAGTACCGGATATGCGTCATATTTAAAGTGATCCTGCTGTAAGAATGAAAGTCTCTGTCCCGGTGTAATAATAACCTCACCATTGGTCGGTTCCAGCTGTCCGGACAGGATTCGTAAAAAGGTAGACTTTCCGGCACCGTTGGCACCGATGAGTCCGTAGCAGTTTCCCTCGATAAATTTAATGCTTACGTCCTCAAATAACGCCTTCTTTCCTACTCGCAGTGTTACATTGCTTGTACTAATCATGGCAATTTCCTTTCATACTGTTCAAATCGTTCATACTCCCCAGGCGCATCTTTGCCCCGGGCGGGTGCAATCCATGTATATTTTACAGGTTTTTCCCGAATTTGCAAGCATTTTACGGGTTTTTATTCCCATCCGACAAAAACTAAAATCTTCCGAACGTATCCACCAGCCAGGACAAATAATCTGCCCGCTCATCCGTAAACTGCCCCGGAACCAGACGCCAACGCCAGTTTTCCCCGAGGGTTCCCGGCGTATTCATGCGCGCCCAGTTATCGAGTTTCAACACATCCTGCATCTGGAAAATGGCGACGCTCGCGACTGAACCGTATGCCGCGCGGAACACGCGGTCTACCACCTCACTCTGGTGTGCTGCACCGAGGTAATCGGCAATGTACTGAAGTTCCCACCACTGACGTTTTTCCGGTTTAAAATACCCCGCCAGCGTCTCATTGTCGTGCGTTCCACCGTAGACTACGGAGTTCGGGTCATAACAGTGCGGCAGATGCTCGTTGAAACGGTCGCCACTGAACGCAAACTCAATGATCTTCATGCCCGGATAGCCCGTCTCTGCCAACAGATCCTTGACCTCCTGACAGAAGACACCAAGATCCTCCGCGATGATCTTCGTCTCGCCTGCCGCCTCATCAAGTGCGTCGGTCAGCTTTTTGCCCGGACCTTTCTCCCACTCGCCGTCTTTCGCAGTCACAGCGCCATACGGGATTGCATAATACTGCACCACGCCGATGAAATGGTCGATCCGCACCGCATCGTAGAGCTTCGCGGACGCTTTCATCCGGCTTCGCCACCAGGCGAAATCAGTTTGTTCCATTTTCTCCCAGTCGTAAAGCGGGTTGCCCCAGAGCTGTCCATCCTCTGAAAATGCATCCGGCGGCACACCCGATACCTTGAGCGGCGTCAGATTTTCCTCGTCGAGCTGGAACAGCTCCGGGTGGCTCCAGACATCCGCGCTGTCGAGCGCCACGTAAATCGGAATATCGCCGACGATCTGAAGTTCTTTTTCTTTTGCATACTGTTTTAATTTTTTCCACTGTTCAAAAAACTTAAACTGTAAGAACTTCCAGTAATTTATTTCTTCTGCCAGCTCTTCGCGGCATGCCGAAAGCGCCTCCGGACGGCGGAACCGGATGTCCTTGTCCCAGTCCATCCAGCCTTTTCCTTCATATTTACCCTTGACTGCCATGTAGAGCGCATAGTCGTCCAGCCATTCTTCATTTTCTTCCAGAAATGCCTGATATTCCACACTTTCCTTATGGTTGCTCCGCTCATACGCCTTGCGCAGAAGCGGAAAACGGTAATAATACAGCGCGTCATATTTGACCTGATCCTGCTTGTCGCACCACCAGCAGGCGTCTATCTCATCCTGGGTCAGAAGTTTCTCGTCTTTCAGCGTATCCAGATCAATAAAATACGGATTTCCCGCAAATGCAGAGTAGGACTGGTACGGGCTGTCCCCGTAGCAGGTCGGTCCCATCGGAAGCACCTGCCAGTACGTCTGGCGTCCGCGTTTTAACTGATCAATAAACTCATACGCCGCCCGTCCGAACGTACCGATTCCATACGGCGACGGCAGGCTGAAAATCGGCATCAGCACGCCTGCGCCGCGTTTTAACATTGTCTTCATCGCTTCGTTTCCTCCTATTCTGCCCGATATACTGTCTCACCGCTGCAGATGGTATAGTGAACCTTTCCATAGAGCTTCGCTCCCACAAACGGGGAGTTAGACGCCTTGGAATGGAATTTTTCTACGGTATATGGTGTCTGGTCGTCAAAAAGAACCAGATCCGCCGCGCCGCCCTCGCGGATGCGTCCCGCCTCCTTCATCCGGTACAGCTTCGCCGGATTCAGGCACATTTTCTCAAACAGAGTCAGATAATCAATGTGACCAGCTTTTACCAGCCTGGTAACCGCCAATGGCAG
>NZ_FR895117.1:38921-39819 GCF_000434655.1 Clostridium sp. CAG:43
CGCCAATGGCAGGGAGGTTTCCAGCCCGATGATGCCGCTCGGCGCCTCGGTCAGCGGTTTTGCTTTCTCCTCGGCGCTGTGCGGTGCATGATCCGTCGCAATCATATCAATCGTGCCGTCCTTGATTGCCTCAATCAACGCCTCGCGATCCGCGGCACTCCGCAGCGGCGGATTCATTTTCGCCAGTGTTCCGTACTCCAGAACCGCCGTCTCGTCCAGTGTAAAATGATGCGGTGTCACCTCCGCCCAGACATGCGCGCCCAGCTTTTTCGCCAGGCCGACCATCTGCACCGCATTGCGGGAACTGATGTGCTGGATATCCACATCTGCGCCCGTGTGAAGCGCGATCATGCAGTCGCGCGCCACCATCGAATCCTCCGCCAGCGCCGGGGAACCACCGATTCCCAGCTGCTCGGACACCGGACCGCGGTTGATGCCGTTGTTGAAAATAAATGCCGGATCCTCCTCATGGAAGCTGAGCGGCACATTGAGGCGTTTCGCCGTCTCCATCGCCTCTTTGACCAATTTTTCGCTCATCAGCGGGATTCCGTCATCCGTAAATCCGATCGCACCCGCCTCTTTGAGGGCGTCCATATCGGTCAGTTCTTTTCCCTGAAATCCCTTCGAGACTGCCGCGCAGGTTTCCACATGGATTCCCGTTTTCGCGCCCTTTTCCAGAATATACCGGACAATCTCCGGCGTATCGGCAACCGGTTTCGTGTTTGCCATACAGACCACCGTCGTAAAGCCGCCCGCCTTCGCAGCCGCCGCGCCCGTCTCGATGTCCTCCTTGTAGGTCAGACCCGGATCGCGGAAATGCACGTGGACGTCCACCAGTCCCGGCGCGACGATCAGCCCTTCTGCGTCCAGCACCTCGGCATCTGCCGGAATGGACGGT
>NZ_FR895117.1:39867-55475 GCF_000434655.1 Clostridium sp. CAG:43
CTTTTGTATCTTTTTTCACGATTTTCTGGATTTTCCCATTTTCAATCCACAAATCTGCCCTTCCGTCGAATCTGCTCTCCGGATCGATGACTCTGCCGTTTTTAATTATTTTTACCATTCTAACCCCTTTTTAACTCATATGTTAAAACGTAACTGTTCAGTACCTTCACAGTTACGTCAAAACATTTTTTCAGACAAACTCAGCCCTTAACTTCTCTTTGCCGGCACGATCTCCAGCCAGTATCCATCCGGATCGTTAATGAAATAAATACCCATCGCCGGATTTTCAAAACAGATGCATCCCATTTCCTTATGTTTGGCATGTGCCGCCTCCATGTCTTCCGTCTCAAATGCCAGATGGAACTCATTGTCGCCCAGGTTGTAGGAGTCCTTCTCCCAGTCGCGCAGCCAGGTCAGCTCCAGCTGGTAGCCGGTCGTGGCGTCGCCCAGATAAACAAGGATAAAGCTTCCGTCTGCCGCCTCCTTGCGGCGTACCTCCTTAAGTCCCAGTGCTTCCTCATAAAATTTCAGTGACTTGTCCAGATCGATGACATTGAAATTGTTGTGTGCAAATGTAAATTTCATCGGATAAACTCCTCTCCTTCCTTGTGAATCTCTACAATCCGATCCCGCCAGCCTTCACTGGATGGATGTTCGATTAATTTTGGTATAATCGTATAATCTTCCCAGAAATGCATCGGGAAAATCCATTTTGTGTCCGCCTGCTCCATAAAACCGGCAGCGCCCAGATAAAACCACTGTTCCTGCCTCGGATCGACCGGGATAAATGCCAGATCCGCCGTGCGCCCGGAAAGCTTTTTCATCTCCTGTTTATAAGAAGCCGCCATATTCCGGTTCCATGCCATATCTTCGCCTTCCCACCACCAGTTATTTAAGTCACCGGCGTGATAAATCTCCTTTCCTTCGCAGGAGAGCCAGAAGGCGACGCCTTCGTCGGTGGAATGGAACGTCTCGACGATAAGGCTTTCTTCAGAAATATTCAGGCAAAATCTTTCTCCTGCCTTTACCAGCCGTATCCTGTCTTTATATCGTTTACGATATTCCTCTGGTATCTTTTTCCCAATCTCTTTTGAGAGAATATAAAAAACATTTTCCCGTTTCTCTCCCAGCTGAAAGATTACCGGAGCATAATGATCGGCATGGAAATGGCTCGCAAAGATAAAGAGGGGCTTCCCTGCCGGAAACTCCGGGAGAGTTCCCTTAAAATAATCAAACAGAATCACGGCATTTTCAAGCTCAACTGAAAACGAGCTGTGATGAATATATGTGATTTTCAAACGAATTAATTCCCTTCTATAATGAAAAAGAATGTGCCTTGGCACATTCTCGCGCCGAGCGCGGTCGCTTGCGACATGTTTCTGCTTCGCGCGAGTGCGCATCATTGGCACGTTAGTGCCTTTTTGTGTAATAGGGAATTCCAAGGAATTTCCTATTACATAAATCAAGGAATTTCCTATTACACGAAACAACAGCCAGCCAAAAGTATCCCGCATACGATACTCGCAGCGCTTTCAGCCGGCTGTGCTCTCTTCGCAACCTTTAATTTTCTTTCTTGCTCTGTGCTTTTGCTAAGAATTTCTCATTTTTGATGATGAAACGCTCATGTGTGCCGCCGCCGATGGAACCTTTCGCGTCAAATGCCTCTACCTTAAATACGAGACGTCTGCCGTCTACTTCTACCAGCTCACTCTCGCACCAAACCTGCATGCCGACCGGGGTCGCTGCATTATGGGCAATTTCCAGCTTTGTACCAACGGTTCCCTCACCGTCGTTTAAGTACGGAGCCACGCTCATCCACGCGGTTTTCTCCATCAATGCAACCATCGCCGGAGTTGCAAACACCGGTAACAGACCGCTTCCCACTGCTGCTGCGGAATTTTCATCCGTAACCATAACTTCCTGTCTTCCCTTGATACCAGCTTCTAACATATTGTCTGCCTCTCTTTCTTTTTTTGCGCCAAAATCTGCGCTGTATCAAATTTTTGTAACCGTCCCTTGCTTCCACAGCCGCCATCACTCTTTTAGCAGTATCCGTCTGCATTTCCCCGCCTTACAGCGGTTTGCCGCACTTTGGACAGTACGAAAAATCCTCATCCGTCTCAAATCCACAGGACGGACAGACCTTATGACGGTGTGATGCATCACTTCCCGTCCACGGATTTCCATTTCCATCCTGCCGAAGTGTCAGATCGCTTTCCGTGATCTCGACCTCCTCGCCCCGAAGCAGCCTCTTTCCCACCTCCGGATCCAGCTCATAGACCGCACCGCAGCACGACATTTCTACGAAAAAGCGCCGGTTCCATTTAAAAATCGGGATAAAAAAGAAACTAAAATACATATAGGTCATGTACACCTGATACCGCCCATAAGCGCCGCAGCGCCCGCAGATCACTGTTTTCAGGTACTCCAGCGGCTTCACGCCGGAACTGATGCCACCGATAAAAAACATCCGTCTCCCCTCCTGCCATAGAACAAAGAATGTGCTCTGGCACATTCTCGCGCCGAGCGCGGTCGCTTGCGACGTTTCTGCCTCCCAGCTTTTCAGGAAACAGACTGTATCGATTAAGGATTATGGTAAATAAAGGATTGTCGTAACTGTTCAGTAGGTCTGCGCATTTACTGCGTTCCTCTTCGCGCGAGTGCGCACATATATACATCATACCTAAGTAGCGCGTCTTTCGCAAGATTTTTTTACGCTCTAATGCAATTCTGATGCGTTTCTAAATAAAGGATTGTCGTAACTGTTCAGTAGGTCTGCGCATTTACTGCGCTGACCGTACGAAAACATGGACCAGCAGGCAAAAATCCCATTGCCGCAGGCATTTTTTAATGGATTTTTGCGCGTGACTGTGAAGGTACTGAACAGTTACGGATTGTCTATATTTTACAGAAATACTGCCAGCTCTTCTAGCGGCTTGCGATCTGCATGCAGCCTGGACGGATGAGCTGTCTCTGCCGGATATCCAAGCGGCAGATAGGCCGTCGGCTGTAAGCCCTTCATCTCTGGGAACTGCTCCAGCAATTTTTCTGGATTAAACATACCAACATACGTTGTTCCCAGTCCCAGTTCTGCTGCCTGCAGCATCATCTGGGAAACCGCCAATGTCACATCGATCTCTCCATGGTTTTTCCCGTCCTCTTCCCTTTTCCAGGAAATCTCTGGATCATAGGCTGCTACAATCACAACCGGCGAATGAAAATGACACGCCGTACATGCATCCGCTTTCGCCAGAGCCTCCTCAGTCTGCATCACGAAAAAGCGCTGTGGCTGTAAGTTATGTGCCGTCGGGGCTTTGCGTCCTGCCTCCAGCACTTTCTGTAATTTTTCCGCCTCAACCGGGCGGCTGTCAAATTTACGAAGTGAATAACGTGCATCACATAATTCTTCAAATTTCATAGTAATCAAAACTCTCCTTTGTATTGCAACTAATAACTACGAATCCGATCCGAATCCTCTTCTCCCGTTTTCTCGATCTTCCGGATCTCCACCACATAGCTGCTCTTATCGTTGACCTTCACTTCCACCTGATCACCCACATGGTGTCCTTCGATCGCTTTTCCGAGCGGCGACTCGATGCTGATCCGGTTTTCCAGGGAATTGCCCCGGATGCTCGTTACCAGACGGTATACTTCTTCCTCGTCGTCATCCTCAAAATACAGAGTAACCGTATCATTCATTCCGACCTCATCCGGGCGGGATTCTTCCGATACGATCTTAGCGTGCTTCAGCATATTTTCCAGATAGCGAATACGGCTTTCATTCCGGTTCTTATCCTTCTTAGCAGCATAATATTCGAAGTTTTCGCTCAAGTCACCCTGTGCGCGCGCCTCCTTGACCGCCTCGATCGCCTCTTTGCGGACCACCAGCTTCCGATGGTCGATCTCTTCCTGAATCTTCTTTACATCACTTTCTGTCAGCTGCTCTCTCATGTCTTACTCTGCCAGTCCCTTTTTTTCTATCATTTCTACAACCTGTGCTACATATTTTCCGCAGATTTCATCCGTCGGTGCCTCGACCATCACGCGGATCAGCGGCTCCGTACCACTCGGACGAACTAAGATTCGACCGGTATCGCCCAACGCATCCGATACCTTCTGAACCTCCGCCTGCACGTCGCGGTCTGCCTGCGCCGCCTCTTTATCCTTGACTCTGACATTTTTCAGAACCTGAGGATAAATCTGCACCTCATCAGCCAGCTTTGCAAGTGTTTCTTTCTTCTCCAGAATCACTTCCATCAGCTTTAATGATGTTAAAATGCCATCTCCGGTCGTCGCGTGCTTGCTGAAAATGATATGGCCCGACTGCTCGCCTCCCAGGCAGTGACCGTTCTGGGACATATTTTCATAGACATACTTATCGCCAACTGCCGTCTTCTCATAGGAAATACCATCGCGCTCAAATGCCTTGTAAAGACCGAAGTTTGACATAACCGTGGTGACAACTGTATTGTTGACCAGCGTGCCCTGTTCTTTCATGTATTTTCCGCATACATAGAGGATCTTGTCGCCATCCACCAGCTTGCCTTCACTGTCCACTGCCAGGCAGCGGTCCGCATCTCCATCATAAGCGAATCCAACGTCCAGATGATTTTCAACCACGTATTTCTGCAGTCCCTCGATGTGGGTGGAACCGCAATTTGTATTGATATTCAGACCGTCCGGCGTGTTGTTGATGACGTGCGTCTCCGCGCCCAGTGCATCGAATACGTTTTTCGCAATCGCGGAAGCGCTTCCGTTTGCACAGTCCAGACCTACCCGCATATTTTTGAAAGACCGTGTTGCAAGGGAAATCAGATAACCGATATAGCGGTTGCGTCCCGCCGCATAGTCAACGGTGCGTCCGATTGCATCGCGCTTGGCAAATGGAATCTCGCCCATCTCGCCATCCAGATACGACTCAATCTTCTCGATCGTCTCCTCCTCCAGTTTCTCGCCGCGTCCGTTGATGACCTTGATTCCGTTGTCATAGTATGGATTGTGGCTCGCGGAGATCATGATACCGCAGTCAAACTCCTCGGTGCGTACAACATACGATACACTCGGAGTGGTTGTCACGTGAAGCAGATAGACATCTGCGCCGGAAGCGGTCAGTCCCGATACCAGCGAATACTCAAACATATAGCTGCTGCGTCTCGTATCCTTGCCGATCACAATCCGGCAGCGATCAGCCTTCGTCTTCTGTCCATAGTACCAGCCCAGGAAACGACCTACTTTATAGGCATCCTCCACGGTCAGCGTCACATTTGCCTCGCCGCGGAATCCGTCTGTTCCAAAATATTTACCCATTTTGAGAGTTCCTCCTACATCATCAAATACAGAGTCCAAAGGTCATGTACATTTATGGAAATACCCCACTAACATACATGACCTTCTACGATTTTGATTCCAACCTGAAGAAAATCCTGCAGCCAACGGCGCTTCACACTTTCTGCCGCTGCTGCTTTCTATGTCTGATTGCACATTTTTTACTGAATTTCTTTCAGATAGCGACCTACCGCATCCTGCCAGGACGGAAGGCGCTCAAATCCGTTGTCCGAAAGTTTTTCTTTGCTGATCCGGCTGTTCATCGGGCGTTTTGCCTGACCCGGATAAGCAGCTGTATACTCGGCAGTGCTGACCGGCGTCACCTTGACGTCCATGCCCGCCTGCTTAAAGATCTCAACTGCAAAGTCATACCAGCTGCAAAGTCCCTCATTCGTCGCATGGTAACGACCATATTTATCACTCTGAATCATATCCACCAGCAGACGCGCCAGATCGTATGTGTAAGTCGGGGAACCGATCTGATCATCCACAACACTGACTGCCCCGCGCTCTTTGCCTACGCGCAGCATCGTCTTGATGAAGTTCTTGCCGTTCACGCCAAATACCCACGCGATACGGACGATGAAAAACTTCTTTACCAGCTCCTCGACTGCCAGCTCGCCCTCATACTTCGACTGACCGTAGGCGTTGAGTGGTTCCCGGTGGTCATCCGGCTCCCACGGGCGGGTGCCCTGACCGTTGAATACATAATCGGTGCTGATGTACATCATTTTGATGTCCAGACCTTTGCAGACCTCCGCGATATTTCTCGTTCCATCTGCATTTACTTTACGGCAGAGTTCCATGTTCTGTTCCGCTGCGTCTACTGCAGTATATGCAGCGCAGTGGATCACTGCATCCGGCTTTGCCTCGGTGATCACGCGGCGGCATGCCTCTGCATCGGTAATATCCATCTCATCGACATCCACACCGATGCCAGTAAGACCCTGTTTTTTCAGCTCATTCATCACGTCATAGCCAAGCTGGCCTTTAACGCCTGTCACTAATACTCTCATTATAATCTATCTCCATACATTTTTTCGAAGTACTGGCTGTACTCACCGCTTAAAATGTGTTTCCACCAGTCCTGATTGTTCAGATACCAGTCGATCGTCTGACGAATGCCGGTATCAAAATTGTATTTCGGCTTCCAGCCAAGCTCCGTCTCGATCTTGGTCGGATCGATCGCATAACGGCGGTCATGACCCGGACGATCCTTGACGTAACGGATCAGGCTTTCCGGCTTGTCCAGCGCTTTCAGGATGGTTTTAACAACCTCCAGGTTGGTCCTCTCATTATGTCCGCCGATGTTGTAAATCTCACCGACGCGTCCCTTGTGGAGAATCAGATCGATCGCCTCACAATGATCGGATACGTGCAGCCAGTCGCGGACATTCGCGCCGTCACCGTATACCGGAAGTTCCTCGTCTGCCAGCGCACGGCTGATCATCAGCGGAATCAGCTTCTCCGGGAAATGATATGGACCGTAGTTATTGGAGCAGCGGGATACTGTCACCGGAAGCCCGTAAGTTCTATGGTATGCCAGTACAAACAGATCCGCACTCGCCTTGGAAGAAGAGTACGGGCTGGAGGTATGAAGCGGGGTCGTCTCCGTGAAGAAGAGATCCGGGCGGTCTAACGGCAGATCGCCGTATACTTCATCGGTCGATACCTGATGATAACGTTTAATTCCATAGGTGCGGCAGGCATCCAGCAGGGTGGTCGTTCCCATGACATTGGTACGGACAAATGCCTCCGGGTCCGTGATGGAACGGTCTACATGGCTCTCTGCTGCAAAGTTTACTACGATGTCCGGCTTTTCTTCCTCGAAGAGTTTAAACACAAAGTCGCGGTCTGCGATATCGCCGTGTACAAATTTGTAATTTGGTTTGTTTTCAACCGGTTTCAGTGTCTCTAAGTTGCCCGCATAGGTCAGAAGATCCAGATTGATGATCTGATACTCCGGGTATTTATTTACCATATGGTGTACGAAGTTTCCGCCGATGAATCCGGCTCCGCCTGTCACGATAATCTTCATTGTTTTAACTCCTTTTAATTCTGATGTATTTTATCAACATATTTCCCATCCAGTACATCTTTCAGATATTTGCCATACTGGTTTTTCTTGTATACCTCGTATGCCTCCAGCACTTCTTCCTTGCTGATCCAGCCGTTTAAGTACGCGATCTCCTCCAGGCACGCGATCTTGCGATGCTGGTGGGTCTCTACTGTCTTAACGAAATTGGTTGCCTCAACTAAGGACTCATGTGTACCGGTATCGAGCCAGGTAAAGCCCTGTCCCAGAAGAATGACATCCAGATCGCCATTTTCCAGATAGATGCGGTTCAAATCGGTGATCTCAAGCTCGCCTCTGGCAGACGGTTTTAACTGTTTCGCATACTCTACTACCCGGTTGTCGTAGAAATACAGACCCGTTACACAGTAATTGGACTTCGGTTTCTCCGGCTTCTCCTCGATGGAGATCGCCTTGCCCTGGTCGTCAAATTCTACGATACCGAAGCGCTCCGGATCATCGACATAGTAGCCGAATACAGTCGCGCCCTCTTTCTTGGCAGAGGCAGCACGCAGGCGTTTCACAAGTCCCTGACCCTGGAAAATATTGTCCCCCAGAATCATCGCTACGGAATCATCCCCGATGAACTCCTCGCCGATGATAAATGCCTGTGCCAGTCCATCCGGACTTGGCTGCACGGCATAGCTTAAATGTAAACCAAACTGATGTCCATCGCCCAACAATTCCTTAAAACGCGGTGTGTCATCCGGTGTCGAAATAATCAGAATATCCCGGATTCCCGCATTCATCAGAACGGAGATCGGATAGTAAATCATCGGTTTGTCATAAATCGGAAGCAGCTGTTTGGAAGTTACGCGTGTCAGCGGGTAAAGGCGTGTGCCTGAACCGCCTGCTAAAACGATACCCTTCATATCTTGTTCTCCTCATATGTTTTATTTTCACGCCTCTTTTCTAAAAAAAGGCAGATCTCATCACTATAAGTAATATACCACATTTGCCTGCTGCTTGCAAATTTATTTGCTTTGCACTTCTTTCTTGCATTGTACAATCGTAACTGTTCACGGGTAGGCACTTTTGGAACCGAAAGTGCCGTAAGAAAACGTGGTGGCAGCAGGAATTTGCCGTATTTAAATGCGAAGCCACGGCAAATTCCGTTACTGGGCACGTATGCGTGAACAGTAACGTACAATCCATAAGCATCATTCATCCACTGCATACACAATCGTCCGCGCATCCGCAAATTCATAACTGCACGTCACAAAGGAATACAAGTGGGAAACCTCCTCGTCTGGCAGTTCGCGAAACCGGCATCCCTCCGTCATTTCTTCTATATAAGGATGCATCTCCGACTGATCCGCAAATTCCGTCCTACGCCGTTCCCCCTGACTGCCTGCAGTGAGCGCTGCAATCAGACGGAGTGTCCGCCTTTTCCCATCTGGGAAATAGAGATACGCCGTCCGATGCTTCTGGAAGAAATCTTCGTCTTTCAGGCGGATCAGCTCGGAAAACCGGCTTCCGTCCTTCATATGATGCCCGTAAAAAATCGAATGAAAATCCGATGCATCCGGTGCACTCTCGCAGTCCAGAAAGACAGTCCCGGCTGGATTCGGTTTTCCATCCAGCCCGATGCTGCGGTACGATTCATTGTCGGTTGTCTGGACAATCGGTTCGTCGATGTGAGTACCGGGAATGCGAATCCAGGCGATGACGTCGGCATTCTGACATTTTAAGGCTGCGAAATCTGGCTGCCATATCGGCTCTGACGCATCTGAATCAGATTTTCCAGATAAATTCTGCTCTACATTTCCTTCAGATTGTGAATCTCTGTTTCCCGCCCTTCTAACCGCATCCCCCACACCATCCGCCAGAACCAGACATCCAATCACGATCAAAAAAGCACAGAAGATGCGGCGTGCCCAGCGGGCAGCGCCGTCTCCTGTGCGCTTCTTAGTACCCAAATTTTCCTTCCAGCGATTCATCTTCGCGGATCCAATCTTCTACATCGACTTTTCGGTACTCATTTTTCGTATCACGGATATAGACATGTTCAATTCCGGCATTGATTACCATGCGCTTGCACATCGAACAGCAGCTCGATTTTTCCACATACCCGCCGGTTCTCGCATCGACACCGGTCAGATACAGCGACGCGCCGATCATGCGCTCTCTGGAGGCACTGATCAGGGCATTTGCCTCGGCATGGACACTGCGGCACAACTCGTACCGCTCGCCGCGCGGCACATGAAGCTCCTCGCGGATGCAGCGACCGATATCGGAACAGTTTTTCCGTCCGCGCGGGGCGCCCACATAGCCGGTCGAGATAACCTCATCGTTATTCACAATCACTGCCCCGTAGTGCTTTCGCAGACAGGTACTCCGCTGCGAAACCATTTCCGCCAGATCCAAATAATAATTGACTTTATCTCTTCTTTCCATATAGGATCCCCCTTCCGTTTTCTCTAATTCTTTAGATGCCCTCATTCATCTTCGCCAGCTTCGCCGCCTGATCGGCTGCAATTAAGCTGTCAATGATCTCATACAGATCGCCGTCCATGATCGAATCGATCTTATACAAGGTCAGTTTGATGCGGTGCTCGGTCACACGTCCCTGCGGGAAGTTATAGGTACGGATCTTCTCGGAACGGTCACCGGTACCGATCTGGCTGCGGCGTTCTGCCGCTTCCTCGTTCTGGCGTTTCTCCAGCTCCAGATCATATAGCTTGGAACGCAGAAGACGGAACGCCTTTTCCTTGTTCTGTAACTGCGATTTCTCAGTCTGGCTGTAGATCACGATACCGGTCGGAATATGGGTCAGACGTACCGCGGAGTCAGTCGTGTTGACACACTGTCCACCGTTTCCAGACGCACGCATAACGTCAATACGGATATCTTTATCATCGATGACAACGTCCACATCCTCTGCCTCCGGCATCACAGCAACCGTCGCGGTCGAGGTATGGATACGTCCGCCGGACTCGGTCTCCGGCACACGCTGTACGCGGTGAACACCGCTCTCGTACTTCATCTTGGAGTAAGCGCCCTGGCCGGTAATCATGAAAACGACCTCCTTGAAGCCGCCGATTCCATTTTCACTGACGCTGACAAGCTCAGTTTTCCAGCGGTTGCGCTCTGCAAAGCGCACATACATACGGTACAGTTCGGACGCAAATAATGCCGCCTCATCGCCGCCTGCACCTGCACGGATCTCGACGATAACGTTCTTTTCATCGTTCGGATCCTTCGGAAGAAGCAGAATTTTTAATTCCTGTTCCAGCTCTTCAATGCGCTTTTTCGCAGCATTTAACTCTTCCTTCGCCATCTCGCGCATCTCCTCGTCGGATTCCTCATCCAGAAGCGCCAGACTGTCCTCTACGTCCTGTTTTGCCTTCTTATACTCTTTATATGCCTCCACAATCGGAGCCAGATCCGACTGCTCCTTCATCAGCTTGCGGAAACGATTTGTATCGCTTGCCACTTCCGGGCTGCCGAGCTCTTCCATCAGCTCTTCATAACGGATCAGCAAATCATCCAATCTGTCAAACATGATATCCTCCTCTATCGTCTAACGGTTCCACCGTGCCTTTACCACGCGATCCAGCCCCGGCTCATCCTTTATCACTTCTATCTCCCGATACCCGGCGATGGTCAGTATCCGGCTGACCGCCTCCGCCTGGTCATATCCTATCTCAAAATATACGCAGCCGCCCTTGTTCAGATGTTTGCTGCACTCCAGCGCCAGAACCCGGTAAAAATACAGACCGTCCTCGCTGCCGTCCAGCGCCAGCCGTGGCTCATGGTCGCGTACCTCCGGTTCCAGACCGTCGATCACCGCCGATGGGATATACGGCGGATTCGACACAATCACATCGTACATGACATCCGCCTCCACCGCCTGAAACAGATTGCTCTGCAAAAGTGTCAGGCTGTGTTCCTCGATCTCTGCCTGCAGGCGCGGTCCCTTTGCCAGCCACGTTTTCAGGCGGATGCACCACGGATCCTCCGATACCTGAAACGATTCTGACCGCGCAGTTCCCTTCTGAATCAAAAAGAGACGTCTCGCATTTTTCTTTGCCACGCGCAGCGCCGCCTCGGAAATATCCACCGCCGTCACGTTCTGGTAGCCGCCAAGCACGGCAAGGCTGATCGCGATACAGCCGGATCCGGTACACATATCCAAAAGTTTCAGATCCTTTTCCGGGTAATCCCGAAGAACCCGCTCAACTAACGTCTCCGTATCCTGGCGCGGAATCAGGACATTTTCATCGACAGAAAATGTCATTCCCATAAAATCCTGCATTCCCAGAATCTGCTGCAGTGGAATGCGCTCTGCCCGTTTCTGAAGCATTTCCTGATAGCGCCCATAGCCCTTTTCCAGGCGTTCTGCATGGATCGGACGGTTCTGATCCAGATAATAATGCACCCGGTCAATCCCGAACGCCGCTTCCATCAGATACCAGGCATCCGTCCCTGCGTCCTGCACACCCGCCTCACTTAAGCGCGCGCCGCCCTCATCCAACAGCTCTCTCCAGGTCAGGTCTGTTCTTCCGTTTTCCTCGCTCATCGACTCATCCCCTCTGTCGTACCGTGTTCTATTTATGACTCTTCCAGCTGCTTTTCCCAGCCTGGGAAATTCTCCGTCAGGTATTCTCTCCAGTCAAAAACTGCCTCGGTCGCCGCGATCGCCACCTCAATCATCGAGTCATCCGGCTCCTTCGTCGTCAGACCCTGCATCCACATACCCGGACGGCTCACCAGATCCATAAACTTCGAATTGCTCCGTCCGGCGCACTGCAATACCTCATATGATATACCTGCAATGACCGGAACCAAAATAATACGGCTCAGAATCCGCATCCAGATCGTATCGACCCGGATCACCATAAACATCAGAATACTGATCACCATGACAATCAATATGAAACTGGTACCACAGCGCTTGTGCTCCTTCGAGCTCTCGCGCACATATTTTACCGTCAGCGGATGTCCGTGTTCCACACAGTTGATGCACTTGTGCTCCGCCCCGTGGTACATAAAGGTCCGCCGGATGTCCTCCATCCGCGAAACGAGTTTAATATAGATAATAAAAATCGCGATCCGGATCACACCTTCCAGCACTGCCATCAGATGATCCGATGTGATAACTCCCTTAAACAGGTTCGCAATCCCCAGCGGCAGGAGCATAAAAATACCAATTGCCAGGATAAACGAAATTACCAGAACAGCTGCCATGATCGCACTCTCCAGCTTCTCGCCGAACACGCGGTCTAAAAACTGTTCGAATTTTCCCGGCTCTGCATCCTCGTCATCTTCAAAAAAGCTGGCGGAATACGTCAGACTCCGCATACCGATGATCATCGAATCTGCAAACCGGAACACGCCGCGTACAAACGGAAGCTGTAAAATCTTCGCTTTTTTCGTGATACTCTGGTATGTGTCTTTTTTTACTTCTATCTCTTTGTCAGGCCGGCGGACTGCCACTGCATAGTCCTCGCCTTTCATCATCATGATTCCTTCAATTACCGCCTGACCGCCAATTCCTGAATACTTCATGCTGTCCTTTCAAAATAAAAAAAGAAGAAAACAAAAAGGCTGAGTTTAATGTCGCCACTAAAACCCAACCTTTACATGGT
The DNA here is from genome assembly GCF_000434655.1 of Clostridium sp. CAG:43. Taxonomy (NCBI): domain Bacteria; kingdom Bacillati; phylum Bacillota; class Clostridia; order Eubacteriales; family Clostridiaceae; genus Clostridium; species Clostridium sp. CAG:43. Next base: position 52,858 of record NZ_FR895117.1, read on the forward strand.
TCAAACTTATTTGCCTGCGTTGATGCCGTACTTGCGGTTGAACTTATCGATACGTCCGCGGGCAGCGGCTGCTTTCTGCTGGCCTGTGTAGAATGAATGGCACTTGGAGCAAACCTCTACGTGGATGTCTTTCTTGGTAGAACCAGTTACGAACTCGTTACCACAGTTGCAAACTACTTTTGCCTGATAATAGGCTGGATGGATTCCTTCTCTCATTTCTTTCACCTCTCTGAATTTTTCATTGCGATTTCCGACCGCTTTTTAGTTGCAAGCCGTCTTAAAACGGCTCTATATAAAGCTCCGCACATCCAGGCACGCTATTCCATCATTTAAGCGTTCCTTCCACTCGTAAGGACGACTCACGCAGATGTCAGAACTACCGTCTGTTAATACAGCCTTATAATTATATCATGGTGTGTACTTTTTAGCAAGCAATTTTATCTATTTTTCAATACTATTTTTCTTCTTACAGTCCTGTTTTCCTGCCTGGAAGAAAGTCCTCACAGATGCGCTATTGATGAAACATGATTTTTAGTAAAATGACCCCTTTTTCCGCGTGATCTCCACAAATTCCGTATTGTTCTTCGTCTTGGCAAACAGATCCAGAATTCGCTCGACGGTATCCTCCGGTTTCTGCGTGTTGGTCGCCTTGTGGACGATATCGACCGCTTCCGCCTCGGCGGACGAAAGAAGCAGATCATCTCTTCGCGTACCGGAACGCAGGATATCGATCGCCGGGAAGATGCGCTTCTCGGAAAGTTTGCGGTCAAGCACCAGCTCCATGTTGCCGGTTCCCTTAAATTCCTCGTAAATAACATCGTCCATACGGCTGCCCGTCTCAATCAGCGCGGTCGCCAGAATCGTCAGGCTGCCGCCCTCGCGTATATTTCTCGCCGCACCGAAGAAGCGCTTCGGCATATGCAGCGCCGCCGGATCCAAACCACCTGAAAGAGTTCGTCCACTCGGCGGAACCACCAGGTTGTAAGCCCTTGCCAGACGGGTGATACTGTCTAAAAGAATCATAACGTCCCTTCCGTGCTCGACAAGGCGCTTCGCCCGTTCTACTACCATCTCCGACACACGTTTATGACGCTCCGGCAGCTCGTCAAACGTCGAATAGATGACCTCGACATTTTCTCCCGTTACCGTCTCACGGATATCTGTCACCTCCTCCGGACGCTCATCGATCAGAAGGATGATCAGGTGCATTTCTGGATGGTTCTTTGTGATGGTCGTCGCCACCTGCTTTAACAGGGTGGTCTTTCCGGCTTTTGGCGGGGATACGATCATGCCTCGCTGTCCTTTTCCGATCGGGGACAGCAGATCCATCACGCGCATCGCCATGGAAGTCTTAACCCCCGGATATTCCAGGTGCAGACGTTCATTTGGGAAAATTGGCGTCAGATTTTCAAAATTCGGGCGTTTTTCCACCACGCTGGTCGGGTATCCATTGACCGAATTAATATATAATAATGCGGCAAATTTCTCCGTCGCCAACTTCACACGACGGCTTCCGCGCACGATATCACCAGTTTTCAGATTAAAACGGCGGATCTGGGACGGCGCCACATAGACGTCATTTTCACCCGGCAGGAAGTTTTCACAACGGATAAATCCAAATCCATCCGGCATAACCTCCAGGATTCCGTTCGCCTCGATGCCGCTGTCCAGCTCCTGAAATTCATTTTTCAGATCCTCCATGCGTGCATTTTCCACCTCGGTACGGGTGCTTTCCATCTGCTGCACCGGCGTGGTACGTTCCGGCTGACTGTACTCGGAGGCTGCTTCTGCCATCTGCGGTGCCGGTGCGGTATGTTCCGGCTGGCTATACTCGGTTCTTGCGCTCATCGCTTCATTATAATTGTTACGCGGCACATAGGAATTTCTCTGATACCCCTCTCGCTGCGTGTACTCGCGTCTGCGGTTATCCTGATAACGGGTATTATTATTCTCACGGCGTGTATAGGAGCCGTATTCATTCCGGCGGTATCCGCCTTCGCTGCGGCGCTCATAGCTGAAATTCTGCCCTCCCGCAGCCCGTTCTCCGTTGGCAGATCTCCGCGGCTGCGAATACGTCTGTGCCGATGTATTCTGCCCTGCATCAGTTCTGCGCGGCTGCACGTGCATTTCCGTTCTCTCTGCCGGTTCCGCCGATCCAGCCGGATGCTCACTGACAGAAGCCTGGGGCGTTTCTTCTTTCTGTCCCCCTTCCGCCGGCTTCTCAAGTTCGCACAGCCTGTCTATGATCTCCGCCTTTTTCAGGGTGCTGATCCCCTTTAACCCCTGTGCCTTCGCCATTTCCCGAAGCTGCACCAGAGGGAGTGTCTTTAATTTTTCTCTCATATAATTCTCCTTACCCTGTTTAATTGTGTCATATTCTCTGGGATTCAAAAATCAGAAATAAGAAACGTGTGGATGTCTTCCAGGTACTTACACGAAACCGGACAGGCAGATACCTGCCCGGCATACCTTTTTAACATAGCCTTTTATGCTGTGACTGCTCTTTATCCTGCAGCCACCTTGGTTTTATTATAAACGGTTTTCATAAAAATTCAAGTAAACATTTTCTTCATACATATCAATTCAGGAACATAGTAACTGTTCACAGGTAGGAATTT
>NZ_FR895117.1:55635-59604 GCF_000434655.1 Clostridium sp. CAG:43
TCTCAAATCAAAATCCATCTGAAAAGAAGCTTTTCTCATTCAGAGCCCTTCAGGAAGTGCAGCCACTCCCCAATCTTCTTCTCATACCCATTTTCTGACGGGCGGTAAAATGTGCTGCCCTCCAGTCCATCCGGCAGGTACTGCTGCTTCACATAATGGTTCGGATAATCATGTGCATACTTGTACCCGTCGCCATGCCCCAGCTTCTCCGCCCCGCTGTAATGGCAATCGCGCAGATGGGACGGCACCGTAAAGTTGCCCTTTAACCTGACCGCCTCCTGTGCCTCATCGACCGCCATATACGCCGCGTTGCTCTTCGGCGCGCTCGCCACATAGGTAGCCGCCTGCGACAGGATAATCCGCGCCTCCGGCAGACCAATCCGCTCCACTGCCAGCGCCGCGCTGACCGCAACCTGAATCGCCTGCGGATCCGCATTGCCGACATCCTCCGATGCACAGATCATGATACGCCGCGCAATAAATTTGATATCCTCGCCTGCATCCAGCATCTTCGCCAGATAATAAACTGCCGCATCCGGATCGGTACCGCGCATACTCTTGATAAACGCTGAGATCGTATCGTAATGGTTGTCCCCCGTCTTGTCATACTTCACGGCACGGCGCTGGATGCACTCCTGGGCTACATCGAGTGTGATGTGAATCAAACCATCTTCACTCCGTTCCGTTGTGAGAATACCAAGCTCGATCGCATTGAGCGCCGCGCGCGCGTCTCCGCCTGCCATATCGGCCAGAAAATCGAGCGCCTCGTCCGTCGCCTCCGCGCGATAGCTTCCCATACCCTTTTCCTTGTCATGGAGCGCCCGCTCTAAAAGCTCGCGGATATCCGCATTTTCCAACGGTTTCAGCTCAAAAATACGGGATCGGGAAATCAGCGCCCCATTGACCTCAAAATACGGATTTTCCGTCGTCGCACCAATGAGCAGAATCGTACCATCCTCAACAAACGGCAGAAGATAGTCCTGCTGCCCCTTATTAAAGCGGTGAATCTCGTCGATAAACAGGATCGTGCGCTTTCCGTACATCCCCAGCGCATCCTTGGCATCCTGCACGACCTGTTCCATATCTTTTTTCCCCGCCACCGTCGCGTTGAGCTGCTCAAAACGCGCGCTCGTCGTGTTGGCAATCACGCGCGCCAGCGTCGTTTTGCCCGTTCCGGGCGGTCCGTAAAAAATCAGCGATCCGAGCTTATCCGCCTTGATCGCCCGGTACAAAAGCTTATCCTTTCCTATGATATGCTTCTGTCCCACCACCTCGTCAAGCGTGGACGGGCGCAGCCTGGATGCCAGCGGTGCCTCCTGCTCGATCGTATTTTTCCGCATATAATCAAATAAATCCATCGTATCCTCTCAATCAATCAGACATTCTTCTATTGTAACAAAAGTATATCCCTCCGCCGTCAATGTGTCAATCGTTTCAAGCGCTGCATCGACCGAAGTCTGATATGCATCATGCATCAGCACCACCGTGTGAACCGCCGCATTTTTACAGATATGCTTCACAATCCGCGCCGTATTCCGGCTTTTCCAATCCAGCGTATCGACGTCCCAGAACACCGGCGTCATCGACACTCTCTCCTGAAGTTCCGTACTCCATGAACCATACGGCGGACGTATGTATTCCGGACGTTTTCCCGTGACCGCCTCGATCCAATCGGCCGTCTCCCGAATCTCCTCCACGCTCTTTTCAATCGGCTGGTGCGCCAGATCCACATGTGCCATGCAGTGAACCCCGATGAGATGACCGTCTTTAGCCATCTGTCGCACCAGTTCCTCATTACCCGGAATATTTTCCCCGACCAGAAAAAAAGAGGCTTTCACGCCCCTCTCGCGCAAGCCGTCCAGCAGCTTTTTCGTGTACACCCTGTGCGGTCCGTCGTCGAAGGTCAGCGCCAGCTCCCCGCCGGAAAAGCATTCCGGGGAGGAAACCGTTTGGTTCGTCTGGTCCGCCTGCTCCACTTCCGCCAAATCTTCCCACTGCATCCCCACTGCCAGCCTGCACACGATTCCTAAGAAACACAGATCCAGCAGCACTGCCGTGCACAGGCAGAGCAGTTTTTTCCTCATGGAACCCTTATTTTGAATGATCCGATTTACCATTTTAGATGTATCAGCCCTGAACTGTGACAGGGCATCCCCTTTATATTTGCGTTTCCGCTTCCATGTATTATATGAACGCAAAAAAGGATCCAGACCTCCGCATTTCTGTCAGGTCTGAATCCTCTTTTTCTATTTAATGTGCTCTCGGAATCTTTCCGCCAGCCGCAAAAGCAAGTGCAGGAAAGACTCCGAGCGTACATTTTAACCTACTAGCGCCGAAATACCAAAGTAGGACAGCACCACGATACCAAGCACAATCCGATAATATCCGAAAAACTTGAAATCATGCTTGCGGACATATCCCATCAGGAACTTGATCGAGTACACGGACACGCCAAATGCGACCACCATACCAAGAACCAGATAAATGAACTCCGCGAAAGAAAATCCGCCGCCCTGAATGAAAAATTTCACAATCTTTAAAAAACTCGCACCGAACATAACCGGAATCCCAAGGAAGAATGAAAACTCTGCCGCCGCCGGACGTGAACAGCCGATCAGCATCGCGCCCAGAATCGTCGCGCCCGAACGGGAAGTACCCGGAATCATCGCCAGCACCTGGAAACAGCCGATCAGCGCCGCTGTCTGGAACGAAATCTGCGTCACGCGCTCAATCGGAAAATGACGGTGCACGTTTCGATTTTCCAGTACGATAAACAAAACGCCGTAGAGAATCAGCATCGCTGCTACGACATAGCCGTTCATCAGCTTATCCATGAAATGGTCAAGCGGAAGCCCAATCACCGCTGCCGGAATGCAGGCTATAATAATTTTTATCCACAAACGGATTGTACCGCGCTTCTGCGCCATCGATTTGTGCGGTGAAAACGGATTCAATTTATTGAAATACAGCACCATAACCGCCAGAATCGCACCCAGCTGGATGACAACCATAAACACTTCCCGGTACGCCTCGCTGACATCCAGATGGATGATCTCATCCACCAGAATCATATGCCCGGTACTGCTGATCGGAAGCCATTCCGTGAAACCTTCCACGATTCCCAGTACAATTACCTTTAAAATCTCAACAAAACTCATGTCTGCTCCTTCCTACACGTTTTCTATCTGCCAGTCGATCGGGGCAACACCATGCTCTTTTAAAAATTCATTGGTCTTGCTGAATGGGCGGCTGCCGAAAAATCCGCGGTACGCAGACAGCGGGCTCGGATGCGGTGCTTCGAGAATCAGATGCTTCGGATTATTAAGCATCGATTTCTTCGCTTGTGCCGGACGTCCCCACAGAATAAATACCATCGGACGGTCCTGCTCATTTAAGATCTTGATCGCAGCGTCCGTAAACTCCTCCCAGCCGATTCCACGGTGGGAATTTGCCTGATGTGCGCGGACGGTCAGAACTGTGTTCAGCAGCATGACTCCCTGCTTCGCCCATTTCGTCAGATAGCCATTGTTCGGGATGTAGCAGCCGAGATCATCGTGCAATTCCTGATAAATATTCACCAGGGACGGCGGGATTTCCACATCCGGCTTTACCGAAAAGCAAAGCCCATGCGCCTGTCCCGGACCATGGTAGGGATCCTGACCTAAAATAACCACCTTTACCTCGGAAAGAGGGGTAAAATCAAATGCATTGAAAATATCATTCGCATCCGGATATACAACATGCGTCTCATATTCCCGTTTCACAGTATCGTATAACTTTCTGTAATATGGCTTTTTAAACTCTCCGCTGAGCGGAGCCAGCCAGTCATTACTGATTGCTCCCATTGCCCTATCCTCTCGTCCATGTCATTTTCTGTCGTTTTCTGTCAAACGATGGTTCCATTTTAGCACAATCGAAGCGGTTTCTCAAGTTTTGCTTCCCAAATGTCCCCTCCGCAGATAAGTGGAC
>NZ_FR895117.1:59641-67680 GCF_000434655.1 Clostridium sp. CAG:43
GCAGGAAGCAAAATTGCGGATAAAGCCGACCGAATTCTGCGGAATCGATACGGTCCTCTCCTGAATATCTCCGACAATCTGGTAAAACTTCTGGTTTATCCGATACATATGCGATTTGCGGTTAAAAAAGACCGTCTTTTCAAAGGGCCAGCGGATGACGGTCGGCGTCTTGAAATCCACTCCCAGCTCGAGAATCAGAAGCGCATGGTTTAAGGTTCCAGCCAGCCATTCCCGGTAGAGATTCCAGCTTTTCAAATAACCTTCCTCGATATACGGATTCGCCAGAACTGTGTTTTCTGTCAGCGGTGCCCCACAGTGCGGGCAGATACCATCCGCCACCTCGCCGCGCTCCCAGATATCCTTCGTACAGCCTTTCGAACACTGAAGCCAGTTCACATTACCGCACGGCGCCGTGATTTTCGCTTCATCCAACGAGCTTTCAAAGATGCGCGCATCCTTTGCGGTTGTCACGATAAAATAATCCTTCCCCTCTGTCATCGATGCCAGCGCCCGGTATGCCTCCTGTACCTCCGCGCCTCCCGCCTTCTCCCATTCGCTTCCAAGCCCAATCAGCAGAAATTCGCACGCCTTAAGCCGTTCCCGAAGCGTTTTAAGTTCCTCATCTGCTGCCGTTTCATTTCTTGTCTTCTCTGCCATCTTGATTTGATTCCCCCGTTTAAAAAAGAGTCTGCATCTTCGCGGAGCGTTTTTTATTTCATAGGACGCAATTTCCCATGAAATAAAAAGAGCCTGGCATGCGCTCACGCACACGCCAGACTCCCCATCTGTAATGCAATTAGCTCTATGCGAACTTACTTAAATTACTTTAAGGTAACTTTAGCGCCTTCAGCCTCTAATTTAGTCTTGATGTCCTCAGCCTCTTCCTTGGAAGCGCCAGCCTTAACTACCTTCGGAGCACCGTCAACTACTTCCTTAGCCTCTTTCAGACCAAGACCTGTAGCTTCACGAACTACCTTGATAACTTTAACTTTGTTCGGGCCAACCTCTGTCAGCTCTACGTCGAACTCAGTCTTCTCTTCTGCTGCCTCAGATGCACCTGCTGCTGCTACAACAACGCCTGCTGCTGCGGATACACCGAACTCTTCCTCGCAAGCTTTTACTAAATCGTTTAACTCTAATACGGATAATTCTTTGATTGCCTCAATGAACTCAGCTGTTGTTAACTTTGCCATTTTAATATTCCTCCTGTGATTGAATTTTAAATCGACCTTATGCGGCCTCTTGCTTTACTATGCGGCTCTCACGCACCTTACACCCTGCTTTGCAGGTAAGGGTCTTATGCCTCCTGCTGCTCTGCGATCTGTTTGATAACACGAGCGAAGTTTGTGATCGGAGACTGCATGCTTCCAAGAAGTTTTCCAAGAAGAACTTCTCTGGACGGGATGGTTGCGATAACCTGCATGCCCTTTGCATCGTAGTAAGTATCCTCTACAACGCCGCCCTTGATCTCAAGCTTGTCTGCTTTTTTAGCGAACTCAGCTAAAATTCTTGCCGGAGCTGTAGCATCCTCTTTGGATACAGCCAGAGCGGTCGGACCCTCCAGATTCGGCTCCAGAGCCTCGAACGCGGTACCCTTAGCAGCAAAACGAATCATGGTGTTCTTATATACTTTATAAGTAACACCAGCTTCTCTTAACTGCTTACGGAGCTGTGTGTCCTGCTCAACTGTCAGTCCACGGTAGTCAACTACTACTGCGCCCTTAGCGCCGTTGAATAATTCTGCGATTTCAGCAACAACCGGCTGCTTTAATTCAACTTTTGCCATGATTGGTTTACCTCCTGTTTTATTTCTATAACCGCCTGGTAAACGTTTTCTGTAAAATAAAATCCCTCCGTCACTCGCAGGACAGGGGGATAGAAATATACAACGATATCAGTTCCCTCGGCAGGCGTATTAACCTTATGCCTTTCGGCACCTGCTGTCTTCGGCAGTTAAACACGATAGATACTATAACATAGAAGTCAAGGGTTGTCAATAGACCTATTAACTTTTTTTATTTTTTAAAAATGCAGCCGCAACCTCCATATCCTCCGGCGTTGTCACCTTGATATTCCGGTAAGAACCTTCGGTCAGGCGTACCTTGTGATCGGTCATCGTCTCGACCACCATCGCATCATCCGTCACTCCCTGCTGGTACTCTTCCCGACTCATCATCTTGTCATACGCCGCGCGGATCAGCGGGTAAGTAAATCCCTGCGGTGTCTGAATCATCCAGACATGCGCCCGTTCCGGCGTCACAGAGGCAAATCCGTCCGCATCCGCCAGCTTGACCGTATCCTTTGACGGCATGCCTGCCACTGCTGCGCTATAACTTCGTATATCTGATACGATACGTTCAATCATCGGATCGTCCACAAACGGACGCGCCCCGTCATGAATCAGGACGCAGTCCCCCTCCCCATAGGAAAGCTGGCTGCCGAGCGCCTTTAAACCCTCGTAGACCGAATGGTAGCGCTCTTTTCCGCCCGCAACGATAGCGCGCACCTTGGAAAATCCATATTTTCCTACAATCTCGTCCCGGCAGTACGCGATCTCATCCGCTCCGGTCACCAGAATCACATCATCGACCCGACTCTCCTCAAACGCGTGAAGTGCATACCAGATGACCGGCTTTTCCTCCAGAAGGAGAAACTGCTTCTGAATCTTGCTTTTCATCCGTTTTCCCTGTCCGGCTGCCAGAACGATAGCGGCAGTGCGGGTCGGATGCGGTGTAATTTTCTCTTTCCCAAATTGATCCAATGTATGTTCCATCTCGTTTCTCCTCCATGCCAGAACGATCTCTTAAAACACTCTTTTTCCACTTTTTGTCAAATCAATATTTTTAAAAAAACTAACCGCAAAACAATTCTTCCTGAAAAAATTTGTATTATCTCTCGCCCAGCTTCAAATTCGGCACCGCATTCAGATCCCAGCCTGCGCGTGCGCCCTTCTTATATTCATAGTACGCCGCCGCTCCGATCATCGCCGCATTGTCCGTACAGAAGATCGGTGACGGATGGAAGAACTGGATGCCCGCCTCTTTACAGGCCTTCTCCATGCCCGCCCGGAGAGCGGAGTTGGATGCCACACCGCTGGATGCCACACCGCCGGCGATCGCCACGCGCTTATAGCCGTGCTGTTTCGCCGCCTCGATCGTGCGCGATACCAATACTTCCACAACCGCATTCTGGAACGAAGCCGCCAGATCCGGCACATGGATCTCCTCGCCCATCATTTTCGCATGGTTAATATAATTTAAGACCGCCGATTTTAAGCCGCTGAAGCTGAAATCATATGGATTGTCGCCCACTTTTGCCCGTGGAAACTCAATCGCATGTGGATTCCCCTCTTTTGCCGCCTTATCGACCTTCGGGCCGCCCGGATAACCGAGCCCGACCGCGCGTGCCACCTTGTCAAACGCCTCGCCTGCTGCATCGTCTCGGGTGCGTCCCAGAATCTCAAATTCGCCATAATCTTTCACAATCACCAGATGTGTATGTCCGCCTGACACGATCAGGCACATGAACGGCGGTTCCAGATCCGGATTTTCGATGAAATTTGCCGATACGTGCCCCTCGATATGGTGTACGCCGACCAGCGGCTTCTTCGCCGCATACGCGAGTGCTTTGGCTTCCGCCACACCGACCAAAAGCGCACCAACCAGCCCTGGACCGTAGGTAACTGCAATCGCCGTCATCTCCTCCAGACTCATATGTGCCTCTGTCAGCGCCTCTTCAATAACCTGGTTGATCTTCTCGATATGCTTTCTCGACGCAATCTCCGGCACAACGCCGCCAAACAGCGTGTGAAGATCGATCTGGGAAGATATGATATTGGAAAGAACGGTACGTCCGTTTTTCACGACTGAAGCTGCCGTCTCATCACAGGAACTCTCGATTGCAAGAATGTAAACATCTTCTGATGGGTGTCCGTTTTCTGTATCATGCACGGAAATCTCTGCCCCCGATACCGGAGCTTTCCCTGGTCCCCGTTCCAATGCTCCTGAAACTGGCATTTCCATCCGTTCGTCCTTCTTTTCTTCTATATTCTCTCTCTTTTCTTCCGTCTGCATCGCCCTTACTCCTCATCAAATCCCAGCTCTGCCGTCCAGCCATCGCGGGCGGCTTTCGCTCTCGGGAATATCTCACGCACTTTATCCATATAATCATCCGGACGGATGAGCGACGGGCTGTAATGAGTCAGCCACATTTCCTTCGGCTGGGCCTCCTTCGCCAGGTGCGCCGCCTCCTGGAATGTCATATGCTTGTATTCTCTCGCCTTGGCTTCTTTCCCGTCCTCGCCGTACATGCCTTCACAGATAAACAGATCCGCATCCTTCGCGTACTCCGCAATTACCGGAAGCGGTCTCGTATCGGTACAGTATGCCACCTTGATTCCCTTCCGGTCACCTCCGAGCACCATATCCGGTGTCAGCGTTCTGCCTTCCTCCTCGATCGTCTCCCCCTTCTGCAGGCGGCTCCAGAACTTCTGCGGAATCTCCTGCGCCCGCGCGCGTTCCACATCGAACCGTCCCTTTCTCGGAATCGAAATCGAGTACCCATAACAGGTCACATTATGGTTGACCCGGTACGCATCGATCACATACGGTCCAATCTGAAGCTGCTGTCTCGGCTCCGTCAGCTCGATAAACTCAAGCGGAAACGGCAATTCCGGCGCGATCGTCCGCAGTGCCGTCACCACGCGTTCCAGTCCCTTCGGTCCAATCATCGTGATCGGCTCCGTCCGCTCCGCATTTCCCATCGTCAACAAAAGTCCCGGCAGACCGCTGATATGATCCGCGTGATAATGTGTAAAACAAATCACATCCACCGGCTTTGGGCTCCAGCCCTTTTCTTTCAACGCAATCTGCGTGCCTTCCCCGCAGTCTATCAGCAAATTGCTGCCCGAGCAGCGGACCATCAAAGCCGTCAGCCACCGATACGGCAGCGGCATCATCCCGCCCGTTCCCAGCAAACATACATCTAACATGAAACATCCTCTTTTCTATTAAATAAATGATTCATAATAAATCTTTTTAATTAAAAGTCATGCAAAAAGCTGTCAAAACAGCTTTTCTCCTAACTCCCATATCATTTAATAATATCATAAAGAAATACTATGTTGCAAGCCAGAAATTCAGCAATCCAATTCACAGGAGAGACGCAGATGACGCACCGCCTGTCCCGCGTTTCTCCGTCCCCCTCACGACTCTACAATAGTTCCGTCCTCTCCTCCTTATCTGCCTCAATCAGAAATTCCCGCGTCACTCCATCATAGCACTCCTCGCACAGATCAAAATGATGCACCTCCCCATCTTTCTCCGAAAAATAGTCCCATGCCACATCAAAATGCGCCGCTCCTTCGCGCAGAATGCCTTCTTTCACCGCCAGCTTCTTTCCGCACCGGTTGCAGACAACCGACAGAAGAATGCCGCTCTCTCCATATTTTCTCATGCTCTCCTCGCCTTTCTCTTCTATATACGCAAAATGGAGAAGCCATGTCCTCCACAGCTTCTCCATCATTATACTGTTTTTTATACCGGTTTTTAAGCGGAAAGTGCTGGAAATACTTACAGTACCTTATATCCCTTCGATGTCAGGCAGATGCTGACCTCCCTCACATCGTCCGTGTGAAGCACCATAACCGGCTTGCCAGAATCACGATTGAAGGAGAGATACAGGTAATCTACATTGATATTGCTCTCTTCGAGGGAAATTAACAGACGGTTGAGTGCTCCGACCTCGTCATCCAGTTCGACGCCAAGCACCTCTGTCAGACGGCAGAGATAACCAGCTTCCGCCAGCACTTTCTCCGCGTGCTCTGGATTAGAAACAACCATACGGATAATACCGTACTCCGCACTGTCATTCGTGATCGAACCCCAGATGTTAATATTCTCCTTCTGAAGAAGGGATGTAATATTCTGTAAACGTCCTTTCTTATTCTCTGCAAAAATAGATACCTGACTCAGCATATGAACCTCCTACCGTTCTTTTCTTTTAATTTAACACTGTAAAGTGTTACGCTTTTATCTGTTAAACAGTATACTCATTTCCATTTCATCTGTCAATGCTTTTTCCGCTTCTTTTCCAATAAATCAGCGCATCTTCCGTCGGCCCGCTGTAATAATTCTTCCGAACCGCCTCTTTCTGAAAGCCATACGCCTCATACAGCGCAATCGCCGGGGCATTGGATGCACGCACCTCCAAGGTGATATCCTCGACGTTTTCTTCCTCTGCTTCCCTTAACAGCCGTTCCATCAGAAGCCGCCCATAGCCGCGCCCCCGGCACGCGCCGTGAACCGCGATCCGCATCAGCTCGCCTTCCCCGGCAATGACGCGGAAATTGCTGTAGCCACAGACGGTTTCATCCTCTTTCAGCACCCAGGCTTTATCCCAGCTGCTCGTCAGCAGATCCTGTAAAAGCTTCTCCGACCATGCATCCGAAAAGCATTCCAGTTCCAGTGCCCGGACAGCAGGAAGATCCCCCGGCTGAAAATCCACTATCTGAACACGAAGCTCTTTTTGCGTTCCCGTTCCTGCCGCCATTATTTCTTCTCCACGACCACAATACCGGCTGCCAGCTTATCCATCTCGCCCTGGCGCTCTGCGACCTCGCGCTCGCGCTCCGCCTGCGATTTCCGCAGATAATCCGGCTTGTGCTCGGCTGCCGTCTCGGTCTTTCCCTCTGCCAGATACACTGCGCCAAGCGCTGCCACCGCCGAAGCTCGCTGACGGCTCGCCTGTGCCGGTGCAAACGAATACGGCACCTTCATCTCTTCCTCGATCACCACCCGGTTGACCGGCACACCGTCCCCCAGGAAAATCACGCGCTCGCCGCGCTCATTTAACTCGGCAATCAACGCATGGATATCCGTAATGTACTGTTCTTTCACAATCTCGAACTTCTCTTCATACCGATAGAGTCCCGTGTACACCTGCTGCCGTCTCGCATCCAGCATCGGGCAGATGAGCGCCGAAGCCCCGTACAGACAATATCCCATCGCATCCATCGTCGGCACATGGATCAGCGGCTTCTTGAGCGCCAGTCCCAGTCCTTTCGCTGTCGCAGAGCCAATCCGAAGCCCCGTAAAAGAGCCCGGACCGCCGGATACTGCGATTGCATCGATGCTTTCCAACGGCACCTCCAGCATTTTCACAATCTCATCAATCATCGGAAGAAGTGTCTGCGAATGCGTTTTTTTCAGATTCACCGTATATTCCGCCGTGATCACATCATCCGTAACAATAGCAACCGATGCCACCAGGGATGCGCTTTCGATTCCCAAAATTCTCATTTTCTCTTTCCTCCTGTCGCCGGCTACTGCTCGTTTACTGAAATTTTCCGATAATCAAAGCCCTTTTCCAGATCCTTTTCAATCGTGATCTGGATCGGATGTTCCGGCAGGATCTCGCGGATGCGCTCCGACCATTCGATCAGGCAGATACCCTCGCCGTAAAAATAGTCCTCATAGCCAATCTCATCCATCTCGTCCACATCGCCGAGACGATATACATCAAAATGGTAAAGCGGCAGGCGCCCATCGTCGTACTCCTGCACGATCGTGAAAGTCGGGCTGTTGACCGGTTCCTGAATTCCAAGTCCCGCGGCAAACCCCTGCGTAAAAACCGTCTTTCCTACGCCCAAATCACCATTCAAACAATACACCTGCCCTGCCTGCGCTTCCATTCCAAGCTTTTTTCCAAACGCATACGTCTCTTCCGGGCTGTTTGTTTCTATCATCATGCTCGAATTCCTCTTCTCTTTTCCTGCGGCAGATTTCTTGTAAGCATACTGAGAAAAATCTGCTCCTCCGAACCTCTGAACACGCGCTTCGGCATCAGGTACGCCTTGTCTCGACCCAGGTAAAGCACATATATTCCCGCGATCTTTTTCACTTTTACCAGCTTATCCCAGCTGATCTCACCCTTGCAGTTCGCCTGGCGGGCACGGATGCCCTCGTCTCCAATGTGAAATACAATCTCAGCTCCCGTTTTCGCATCCCCGGCGGTGCGCTCTGCCTGTTTCCAGATTGCAA
>NZ_FR895117.1:67718-83782 GCF_000434655.1 Clostridium sp. CAG:43
GCCTGTCAAGGCAATCACTCCCAGAATCACCAGATTCGTCACCTGCGTTCCCAGACGTTCCTCGCTGGCTGCCGCTGCAATAATAACGAGCACCGTCAGTATGATGCATCCGATTCCACGCAGTCCCGCCCAGAAATTGTACATCGAATAAATAAAAATCTCTTTTGGCTGTATTTTTACACGTAAGTCCATTTTATCTTCTCCCTAATTTTCTATGCCTTATCCGCCGCCCCATTCCAGTCAGCGCTCCTGCATCCTATAACCAACGGCTGAATCTGCCGTGGTTTACTTCGTCTCCCGGATTTTCATCGTCAGCGAAATGCGCTTCTTCGCCACATCAACCGCCAGCACCTTGACCTCCACGATATCCCCGACGCTGACCGCCTCCAGCGGATGCTTGATATAGCGGTCTGTCATCTGGGACACGTGAACCAGACCATCCTGATGCACGCCGATATCCACAAACGCACCGAAATCAATGACATTCCGCACGGTTCCTTTTAAAATCATGCCCGGCTTCAAATCCTTCATTTCCAGCACATCCGTGCGGAGAATCGGCTTTGGCATCTCCTCACGCGGGTCGCGCGCCGGTTTTTCCAACTCGCTCACGATATCGAGTAAGGTCGGCTCGCCGATCGAAAGCTCTTTTGCCAGCTTTGCCGTATCCGCGATCTCCTTGCGGATATTGCGGATGCCGCCCGCCGCGATCTCCTTCGGATCATGTCCAAGCTGCTTTAAAAGTGCCTCCGCTGCTTTATAGCTCTCCGGGTGCACACTCGTCGCATCGAGCGGATTCTTGCCGCCCTGGATCCGCATAAATCCGGCGCACTGTTCATACGCCTTCGGTCCCAGCTTCGCCACCTTCAAAAGCTCACGGCGCGTTGAAAATGCGCCATTCTCCTCCCGATATGCCACGATATTTTTCGCAATCGTCTTGTTAATGCCGGAAATATAGGCGAGCAACGGCGCCGATGCCGTATTCAGATCCACGCCGACCTTATTTACGCACGTTTCCACCACGCCCTGAAGCGCCTCGCTTAAATTTTTCTGGTTCATATCATGCTGGTACTGACCGACTCCAATGGATTTCGGATCAATTTTTACCAGCTCCGCCAGCGGATCCTGCAGGCGTCTCGCGATCGATGCCGCACTTCTCTGTCCGACGTCAAACTGCGGAAATTCCTCCGTCGCCAGCTTGCTCGCCGAATAAACCGACGCGCCCGCCTCATTGACGATGACATACTGAACTTTCTCCGGAATTTCTTTTAAGAGTTCCACGATGATCTGCTCAGATTCTCGGCTTGCCGTACCATTCCCCACTGAGATCAGGGAAATGCCGTACTTGCGGATCAGCTTTTTCACGATCTCCTTCGACTCTTCCACGCGGTTTTGCGGCGCAGTCGAGTAAATGACCGTCGTATCGAGCACTTTTCCCGTCTCATCCACAACTGCCAGCTTGCAGCCCGTCCGGAATGCCGGATCCCAGCCAAGCACCACGCATCCTGCGATCGGCGGCTGCATCAAGAGCTGTTCCAGGTTCTTGCCAAATACCTGAATCGCGCCGTTCTCTGCCGTTTCTGTCAGTCCCGCGCGGATCTCGCGCTCGATCGCCGGTCCGATCAGGCGGCGGTAGCTGTCCAGAATCACTTCTTCCATCACGCGCGCCGCATCCCCATCCGGGCGGATAATCAGCTGTTTCTCCATATACCGGACAATCTGCTCCTCCGGCGCTATAAGCTTCACGCTCAGAATCTTCTCTTTCTCACCGCGGTTGATCGCCAGCACACGGTGTCCCGCCAGCTTTTTGACTGGTTCGGAGAAATGATAGTACATCTCGTACACCGACTGTATCTTCTCATCCTTTGCGGATGCCTCCAAAAGACCGTCCTGCATCGTCTTTTTACGTGCGTAGTTGCGGTATTTTGCCATCTCGCTGATCTGCTCAGCCAGAATATCACGCGCGCCGTCTATTGCCTCTGAAACATCTGCAACACCCTTTTCTTCCGACACGTACTTCGCCGCCTCCGCCTCCAGGCTGCCGCCCGCTTCCTGCTTGTAAATCCAGACTGCTAACGGTTCCAGCCCTTTCTCACGGGCAATTCCAGCACGGGTGCGCCGTTTCGGGCGGTACGGAAGATAAAGATCTTCCACCGCAACCAGCGTCGCCGCATCGCGGATCTGTTTCTCCAGCGCCGGAGTCAGCTTCTCCTGGGCGCGAATCGCACCGATCACCTGCTCCTTTTTATCCTCCAGATTCCGAAGATAGCGCAGTCGCTCATCTAGCTGGCGCAGCACCTCATCATTCAGAGAACCGGTCGCCTCCTTGCGGTAGCGCGCGATGAACGGGATCGTGTTTCCCTCATCGATCAGCTTTACCGCCGCTTCGACCTGATTTCTCCCTATCTGAAGCTCTTCTTTCAATGCCTGTATAATATCCATGCAAAAACTCTCCTTCAATATCAATACGCTGTTTAATCATACCATTCCAGCGCATATTTCGCAAGTCAATGCCTAACTGGACAAGCGGCTTTATTCATGATACACTTTTATCGGATTCAATCCGCCAGATGGGCATAGATTTTGTTTTGCCCTATTCAGCGGCTGTCTCTAATTTTCAGAAAAGGATGTAGCTGTTTTTTTTTCACAGTTATGAAAGGATTAGATATACGATGAGTTATTACGATGAAACACATTCTCCGAAGGAACATTCAGATACAAATGAAACCCGGCGCAATCGTTCGCGCCGCTATGCCACGATGTCAATGATGTGCGGCATCTTCGCATTTTTCTCCCTGTTTTTGAGTTTTTCCGCCGCGATTCTGCTCGGAATGTCGGCGAATGTACTGTTTGTCCTCTCCAAGGAGGAAGGACAGCCGCGGCGCGGCAGCGCAGTGGTCGGGCTGATACTGGGAGTTATGTCTACCATCTTTGGAGTAGTTGAGTTTTTCTGCCTGATCCAGGTGTACCATATGATTACGGATCCGCAATATGCGCCGTTTTTTGATCAGGCAATGGAGTTGTATGAGAGTTTGATTGGTCCGTTACAATAAAATGATTGGCAAGGAGACCTTTTTCTGTGTATTTCTTGCGTTAAAAAGCACACCGCGTCATGAATGACTTTGGCGTGCTTTTTACTTTATATCCTATTTTGTATAGCGAATCGTCTGGCGGATATCTTCCTCGAATGCCGCTGCCAGTTTCCGGAAGCGTGCTTCGGTCATTTCTCCGGTTACGACCGCAAATTCGTCCATCTCCGGGAGTTCGATGGTTTCTGCCTCACCGAAGGCTGCACGCACATCGGCAAGTTTGTCGGCTGATTTGCCCGCCAGTCGGAGGAAGTAGCTGAAAGTTACTTCGCCCATCGGTGCAACTGGCTGTTTTTCGTCGGTCCAGCCGGTCGGGATGTTGTCTTCCATGTGTCCGGCGATCTCTACGATGTCGCTGACGACTGCGCTGGCTGTCGGGAGTTTTCCGGCGCCGCTGCCGTAGAACATAACGGTTCCAAGTGTATTGCCGCGAACCATGACTGCATTGTATACGTCATTGACTGCAAAGAGCGGATGATCCGGTCCGATCATCATCGGGCATACATAGACGCTGGCTTTATTGCCTTCCATGCGGCTGGTTCCAAACAGTTTAATCGAGGTTCCCAGCTTTGCCGCATATTTGAAATCGGTATCGGTAATCTTTGTGATGCCCTCGGTCGGCACATCTTCGTAATTTACTTCTTTTCCAGTTGCCAGTGAGGTAAGAATCGTGATCTTGCGGCAGGTATCGTAGCCTTCTACGTCTGCCTCCGGGTTGCGCTCTGCATATCCGAGTTCCTGCGCTTTCTTTAAGGCTTCCTCAAAGGTCTGACCTTCTCTCGCCATCTTGGTAAGGATGTAGTTGGTTGTACCGTTTAAGATACCGCTGATTTCCTCGATCTTCTCGCCTGCAAGAGACTGGGTCAGCGGACGCAGAAGCGGAATGCCGCCGCCTACGCTGGCTTCGAAGAGGAAGTTTAAGTTCTTCTCGCGTGCAATCGCCAGAAGCTCGGTGCCGTGTGCCGCTACAAGTGCCTTGTTGGAAGTCACAACGTGCTTACCGGCTAACAGGCACGCTTTTGCAAACTTGTATGCCGGATTGACGCCGCCCATCGCCTCTACAACGATCTCTACTTCTTCGTCTTTTTCAATGATTTCAAAATCATGAACAATCTGCGCTTCGTACGGATCACCCGGAAATTCACGCAGATCCAGAATATATTTTACTGCAATCTCTTTGCCGGTTTTTTCTGTGATTTTGTCTTTGTTGGTTTCTAATACTTCTACGACTCCGGAACCAATTGTTCCATAGCCCATCACTGCTACCTGAATCATAATCTTTACTCCCTGGCTATAATTTTTACGTTGTGTACTCCCGAATTTTCTTCCATCTCTTCGACCATATGCGATATATTTCCGGTATCCGGGCGGACTTCCACGCTGAGTGTCAGCGTCGCCACATTGTTGACCGGAATACTCTGATGAATCGTCAGAATATTCGCCTTGTAAATCGCTACGATATGAAGAAGATCCGATAAAAGTCCCTGTTCATCATCCATCTGCAGCACCATGGTAATCGTTTTGCCCTTGGCGTTGTCGTAAAATGGAAAAATATCGTCCTTATACTTATAAAAGGAACTCCGGCTGATCCCAAGCTGGTCGGTCGCCTCCTGAATCGTCATCGCCTTTTCCGACGCAATGAGCTTCTTCGCTTCCGCCACCTTCAAAAGGACTTCCGGCACTGCTTTCTGCCTTAACAGATAATACTTTGTCTTTTCTTCCATTCCATCTCCGCTTATGTACGCACCAGAAATACATTTGTGTTTACCAGGAAGATATTATCACATTTATTGACACTCTGCAATCTATTTTTTTCATAATAATCGAATTGTATCTGTAAAAAAACAGCCTGAACTGACGGCACTCGACAGAGTGTTTTCTTCTCTGTCAAACTTTTGTGCCGCCAATCCAGGCTGATTTATCTTCTTTTACGCCTCTTCTGTCTTCTGGTTTTTCAGGCTGATCCACTTTAAATACGCACTGATAAACAGATCAATATCTCCATCCATCACCGCGTTCACATTGCCATTTTCGGCGTTCGTCCGGTGATCCTTGACGAGCGTGTACGGCTGCATAACGTAGGAACGGATCTGGTTTCCGAAGTTGATATCCTTGACATCGCCGCGGATGTCGGACAGCTTCTCGGCATTCTCCTGTTGTTTGAGCAGGTACAGCTTTGCCTTTAACATCTGCATCGCCTTGTCCTTGTTCTGGAACTGGGAACGCTCATTCTGGCACTGTACGACGATACCGGTCGGCAGATGCGTGATACGGATCGCGGAGGACGTCTTGTTGATATGCTGTCCACCGGCACCACTCGAGCGATAGGTATCGATCCGCAGATCGTCCGGATTAATCTCCACATCCAGATCTTCTTCAATATCCGGCATGACATCACAGGAAACGAACGAGGTCTGACGCTTGCCAGCCGCGTTGAACGGGGAAATACGGACCAGACGATGGACGCCTTTCTCCGATTTCAGGTAGCCGTAGGCATTTTCGCCGTTGACCTGCAGTGTGATGGACTTAAGTCCCGCCTCGTCGCCATCCAGGAAATCAAGCACCTCGGTCGTAAAGCCCTTTTTGTCCGCCCAGCGCTGGTACATACGATACAGCATACTGCACCAGTCCATCGCCTCGGTACCACCCGCGCCCGCGTTCAGCTTGATGATCGCGTTGCAGCCGTCGTACTCGCCGGACAGGAGTGTCTTTGTGCGGAGTTCTTCCAATTCTTTGACGAACTCATCTAACATCTCCTGAATCTCCGGAATCATCGCCGGGTCATTTTCCTCATAGCCCATCTCGATCATGACCTGGATATCCTCATACTGCTGTTCAAGGTGCTTGTAGCCATCCACGGTATCTTTGAGATTTTTCGCCTCACGGACCGTCTTGGTCGAGCGCTCCGGATCATCCCAGAAGCCCGGTTCTTCCATTGATTTGTCAAGCTCCGTGATGCGGCGCTCCTTATTTTCCAGATCCAGGGAATCCTTGACCTCTTTCAGCGTCTCATCGTAGGTTGATAATGTATACTTAAACTGATCTAATTCAACCATGCTCTCACCTTCTCCATTCTCATCTATCTGCTGCCATTTTCCTCAACGGTTCAGCATTCTTTCAGTTATATTTTGTTACGGATCACACACATATAGACCGTAACTCTTTTTTATATTTGGAAAAATTCCCGGAACCAGGTATTTCGCCATAGTTTCGGGAATTTTCTGCACAGACTGCTGCAAAATCACGGCAGCCTGCCTTCTTTCATCTATTAATTCTTCGCGTACAGCTTCCGTCCACAGCACTGTTTGTACTTCTTGCCGGAACCGCATGGGCACGGATCGTTCGGGTAAATCTTCTTCTCCTCACGCTTCTTCGGTGCCTGCACGGTGCTGTCGTCACGGTTGGTTCCCGTTACCTTGGCAGCCGGTTCACGCTCGACCTTCTGCTCTGCACGGATGTGGAACAGAATACGGACGGTATCCTCACGGATCGCTGCCGTCATGCTGTCGAACATCTCATAGCCGCTCATCTTATACTCAACCAGCGGGTCTCTCTGACCATACGCCTGCAGACCGATGCCTTCGCGCAGCTGATCCATATCGTCGATATGAGCCATCCACTTTGCATCAACCACTTTCAGAAGGATCACGCGCTCCATCTCGCGTACCTGTTCCGCGCTTGTAAACTCTGCCTCGCGTGTCTCATAAAGCTTCGTTGCCGCCTCTTTGAGCATATGTTTCAGCTCATTTTTCTTCATATGCTGCTGGTCTTCCGTCAGCTGAATCGGCTCTAACGGGATAACCGGAAGCAGCAGGGAATTTAACTCGGACAGATCCCACTCAGCCGGTTCCTGCTCATCAGAGATGGACATATCTACGGCGTTTTCTACGATATCCGTGATCATCTTCATGATAACGGAACGCATATTCTCGCCATCCAGTACACGGCGGCGCTCTGCGTAGATTGCCTCACGCTGCTCGTTCATAACCTCGTCGTATTTTAACAGGTTCTCGCGGATACCGTAGTTGTTGGTCTCAATCTTCATCTGTGCTTTCTCAATCGCCTTGGAAAGCATCTTGTGCTCGATCTGCTCATTCTCCGGTACACCCATCGCGTTGAACATATTCATCAGACGCTCTGAACCGAAGAGACGCATCAGGTCATCCTCCAGGGACAGGTAGAAACGTGATTCACCCGGATCGCCCTGACGTCCGGCACGACCGCGCAGCTGATTATCAATACGTCTGGACTCATGACGCTCTGTACCGATAATCTTTAAGCCGCCCAGTTCTCTGGAAATCTCATCCAGCTTGATATCCGTACCACGACCTGCCATATTAGTCGCGATCGTAACGGCACCGTGGATACCTGCATCTGCTACGATCTCAGCCTCCAGCTCATGGAACTTCGCATTTAATACCTTATGCGGAATGCCGCGTCTTGTCAGCATCTTGCTCAGAAGCTCGGAAGTCTCGATCGTAATGGTACCAACCAGAACCGGCTGTCCCTTTTCATGGGCTGCTGCCACTTCCTCGACAACCGCATGGAATTTCTCTTTTTTCGTCTTATAAACCGCATCCTCGTAATCAATACGCTGTACCGGGCGGTTCGTCGGGATGGAGATAACGTCCATCTGGTAAATGTTACGGAACTCCTTCTCCTCGGTCTGTGCCGTACCGGTCATACCAGCCTTCTTGTTAAACTTGTTGAAGAAGTTCTGGAAGGTAATGGTTGCCAGCGTGCGGCTCTCACGGCGCACATGTACGTGCTCCTTCGCCTCAATCGCCTGATGGAGACCATCGGAATAACGGCGTCCCGGCATGATACGTCCGGTAAACTCATCGACGATCAGAACCTCGTCATCTTTTACCACGTAGTCCTTATCGCGGAACATCAGGTAGTTGGCACGCAGTGCCAGGATGATGTTGTGCTGGATCTCCAGGTTCTCCGGATCCGCCAGGTTCTCGATGTGGAAGAAATCTTCAACCTTCTTCACACCAGCCTCGGTCAGGTTGACTACTTTATCTTTCTCATTGACTACGAAATCGCCTGTCTCCTCGATCTCCTCGCCCATGATGGCTGCCATCTTGGAAAATTCTGCTGATTCCTCGCCCTTTTCCAACTGACGTGCCAGAATATCGCACACCTCATAGAGCTTCGTGGACTTGCCGCTCTGTCCGGAAATGATAAGCGGGGTTCTCGCCTCATCGATCAGGACGGAATCGACCTCATCGATGATCGCATAGTCCAGATTCCGCATAACCATCTGCTCTTTGTAGATCGCCATGTTGTCACGCAGATAATCGAAACCAAGCTCATTGTTGGTAACGTAGGTAATATCACAGTTGTAAGCTTCCCGGCGCTCGTCGGAATTCATTGAATTTAAAACCACGCCGACAGTCAGACCGAGGAATCTGTGAACCTCGCCCATCCACTCTGCATCTCGTTTTGCCAGGTAGTCATTGACGGTAACGATAAATACGCCCTTTCCAGCCAGCGCATTTAAGTACGCCGGTGCGGTGGAAACCAGGGTTTTACCTTCACCAGTACGCATCTCTGCGATACGTCCCTGATGCAGGACGATACCACCGATCAGCTGAACCGGGTAATGCTCCATATTTAATACCCGTCTCGCCGCCTCACGCACGGTTGCAAATGCCTCCGGCAGGAGGTCGTCCAGCGTCTCGCCGTTTGCAAGGCGCTCTTTGAACTTGCGCGTATTGTCGCGCAGTTCGTCATCCGATAAGGCAACCATCTGCTCACGCATACCTAAAATCTTATCCACAATCGGGCGGATCAGCTTCAACTCGCGTTCGCTGTGGGTACCAAACACTTTCTCTATCAGATTCATGCTTTTCTCTCCTATTTCTTGCTTTCTCGTTCTTTTTTCGTTTTTATAGCTCAATGTATGATGTGTTTTAGATCGAAAAGATCATATAGGTATAGTTATACAATCTTATTTATTCTAACACTAACAGGGATTTTATTCAATGATTTCATGATTTTTTTACATTTATTCTGCGCACGCGCCCGGCTAAGATAAGCCGAACCTGCCGTACCCGGAAAATCCCAGCCATAAAACAAGACCCTCCATACACGAACAAAGGAACCTGCTGTAAAACGCCGCCTCCCTGCCTATCCAGGTAAAACGTTTTTTCTTCTGCCAGCCCGCCAACTTTATGGTAAACCAGACAAGTTGCACAAAATATATGTTCGACTTTCTTGTTGTCCACATTATCCACATTTTGTCCCCAGTTTTGTGGATAAGTTTTGCACACCCATTTTTTCCCTTTTTTAGGGAAAATGGAGTTTTGCACCGACTTATCCACATTATCCACAATTTTCGTCTGTTCACGAAGCCCCCATTTTCCCCGGCGCATTTTGATTTCTTTTTTGTTCAGATCTCATAAACTTGCATATTTCTTTCAAAAATACAAGCAGATCTATTGACAAATGAAGAACCCTTGCATTACCTCCAAACCCCCGTTTTTTCTAGCTTTTTCGACCTTTTTCTGTTGCAAAAACACACCCATTCTGCCCTATCCTGCAAGACTCTTTTTTCATATTTCATTGTCCGCCGCACAAACCGCGCGCAAATCCCTTATAAAACAACAGCAATTCGTGAAAAATCAAACGACACAGTATTTCGACCTGTTTTTCAATTAATTGTGTTGACAATTTTGCGAAAAAGGTTGAATTTAACATCCAAAAGTGGTATACTATAGCCATCCCAATAAAAAGGAGCGATGATTATGCGTTATAAGATTACTGGAAGAAATATCAATGTTACCCCGGGGTTAAAAGCAGCTGTAGAGGAGAAGATCGGAAAATTAGAGCGATACTTCAATCAGGACACTGAAGTGAATATCACACTTACGGTTGAGAAAGATCGTCAGAAGATCGAGGTTACCATCCCTGTCAAAGGCACCATCATCCGTGCAGAGCAGGAAAGCAACGATATGTATGTATCGATTGATTTGGTAGAAGAAATCATCGAGCGTCAGCTCAAAAAATATAAGAATAAAATCGTAGACAAGAAACAGGCAGCCGTTGCATTCTCTGACCTCTTCATAAACGAAGAATATGATTCCAACGACGAAGTAGATATCGTCAAAGTAAAGAAATTCGCTATGAAGCCGATGGATCCGGAAGAGGCTTGTGTACAGATGGAACTCTTAGGACATAGTTTCTATGTATTCCTGAATTCCGAGACCGAGCAGGTCAATGTTGTTTACAAACGTAAAGGCAACACCTACGGATTGATCGAACCAGAATTTTAATTCATCGCTTCGTACTATAAGTAGACAAGTTTCCTAGCAAAAAGGGGAGCTGCCATGTGGCAGTTCCCCTTTTTGCGTTGTGTTAAGTTCCATTCATATTCTATTTCTTTTCTTAGAACAGACCCGTGATCCGTCCATTCTCATCGACATCGATCTTCTCTGCCGCCGGCACCTTCGGAAGTCCTGGCATCGTCATGATGTCGCCGGTCAGCGCTACGATGAAGCCTGCGCCCGCGGATACTTTCAGGTTGCGGACAGTTACTGTAAAGTTCTTCGGTGCGCCGAGCAGCTTCGCATTGTCCGAAAAGCTGTACTGCGTCTTCGCCATACAGATCGGATAGTTACCAAATCCAAGCTCAGTCAGGCGTTTTGCCTGCTTCTTTGCTGCATCCGTGAGTACAACGCCGTCGCCGTGGTAGATCTTCTTCACGATCGCATCCAGTTTCTCCTCGATCGTTGTATCGGTCTCGTAGCAGTAGTGGAACTCGCTCTCAGTCTCGCACAGGCGGATGACTTCTTTTGCCAGCTCCTCGCCGCCTTCTCCGCCTTTCGCCCATACCTCGGACAGAGCTACATTAACACCGACCTCATGGCACTTGTCCTCGATCAGCTTTAATTCTGCCTCGGTATCCATTGGGAAGCGGTTGATCGCTACGACACACGGAAGTCCATATACCTTGGTAATATTTTCTACATGCTGCATCAGGTTCGGAAGTCCCTTCTCCAGTGCTTCCAGATTCTCTGCGTTTAAGTCAGCCTTCGCCACGCCGCCGTGATGCTTCAGGGCACGTACCGTCGCTACTACAACGACCGCCGACGGTTTCAGCTCTGCCATCCGGCACTTGATATCCAGGAATTTCTCCGCACCCAGGTCAGCGCCGAAGCCAGCCTCTGTGATCGTGTAATCACCCAGCTTTAATGCCATCTTTGTCGCAATGACGGAGTTACATCCATGCGCGATGTTCGCGAACGGACCGCCGTGGATAAATGCCGGTGTATGCTCTAAGGTCTGTACCAGGTTTGGTTTCAGGGCATCCTTTAAAAGAGCCGTCATCGCGCCCGCTGCTTTCAGATCACCGGCAGTGACCGGTTCCTCGTCATAGGTATAACCTACAATAATCTTGGAAAGGCGTTCTTTCAGATCCGTAATATTGCGTGCCAGGCACAGAACTGCCATGATCTCGCTGGCAACCGTGATGTCATATCCGTCCTCACGGGTCACGCCATCCACGCGGCGTCCCAGACCATCTACGATGTTGCGGAGCTGACGGTCATTCATATCGACAACACGCTTCCAGGTAATGCGCTTCGGATCGATGCGGAGTGCATTGCCCTGATAGATATGATTGTCCAGCATCGCTGCCAGCAGGTTGTTTGCTGCGCCGATCGCGTGGAAATCACCGGTAAAATGGAGGTTGATATCCTCCATTGGAATGACCTGTGCATATCCGCCGCCAGCTGCACCACCTTTGACACCAAAGACCGGTCCCAACGACGGCTCACGAAGTGCTACGGTTACCTTTTTGCCAAGACGTTTCAATCCGTCTGCCAGACCGACCGTGGTCGTGGTCTTTCCTTCTCCGGCTGGAGTCGGGTTGATCGCGGTCACCAGAATCAGTTTTCCATCCTTGCCCTCGGTCTCTTTCAGAAGATTGTAGTCAACCTTTGCCTTATAATTTCCATACTGCTCCAGATACTTCTCGTCTACGCCTGCCGCCTGTGCAATCTCACCGATTTTCAGTGGATTCGCTGCCTGTGCAATCTCAATATCTGTCATCATTACTCCTGTACCTCCCTGTTTTTGCGGTTTTGCCTGTTCCGGAAGTTTTCACACAGTGAATGTTATCTGCTTTATCTTCTGTAAAGAAGATCCCCCTGTGAATTTCCCGGAAAGGCTGTGAATGTTATCTATTATATACTGTGTCTGACAATTTGGAAAGATACAAAATTGATTTTTCACAAAAAATTGCATCCGATTCCAGTTTTTCTACTCTTTTCTCAAGTTCTGATACATAACTTTCGTCCTTGATCGATGCCAGATTGATCTTCACATTAAAGAGTGCGCCCACAACCGCTGTCCGGGCTAACATCACCGCAATCAGACCGTCGGAAACGGCACCTTTATTGCCCCTCTTTACGACCGCTTCCGCCATCGGAAAAATCTTTGCCGCTGACTCCGCGATCGCAAGCGGCGCTTCGGTCGCCTCTTTTAACCCTTGCTGCAGGGCGGCAGTGCGGATTTTTTTCTCCTCTTCCGTCCCCTTCGGAAGCTTCAGGGCTCTCATATATCCGTTGAACGATTCGCTGTCCTTTTTGATCCCTGCCAGCAGCTCCTCATGCAGCGCAGCGCCCTCAGCTGCCAGCGCCTGCATTTCCTCCTGCACCCCGGCATATTTTTCCTTTCCGATCGTCAGATTTGCCACCATTTCCATCAATGCCGCGCCCAGCGCCCCCACCATCGCCGACACGCTTCCGCCGCCCGGTACAGACGCCTTCGAAGCAGTTTCTTCTACGAACTGGTTTACGGAAAGTTCTCTTAATTCTGCCATGATTTTTCTCCTTTTTTATAATATAAAAAGAATGTGCCTTGGCACATTCTCGCGCCGAGCGCGGTCGCTTGCGACATGTTTCTGCTTCGCGCGAGTGCACAAATTTTCCTATGAAAATGAAAAAATACCGCAAAATTGCTTGTCTCACCGATCAGAAATCTTCTGCCCCGCTGGCAACGTAATTTTGCGGTATTCCCACCGAGCCCTACGGATATGAAATCGTTCCGTAAGAACCGATATACTCCTTTATCTGCATTTACTAATTTAAGAATGAAACTGCCTTACACGGTGTTCGGTAGTTGGACGGCGAAATCTTGATGCCGCTCTTTGCCGTACTTGCGTGGATAACCTGTCCATTGCCTATGTAAAGTGCTACGTGATTGATATAATTGCCGCTCGCATAAAAAAGCAGATCGCCCGGCTGTACTGCGCTGACCGCAACCTCCTTGCCCTTTGCCGCCTGATCTCTCGAGCTTCGTCCGGTTGAAATACCGAAATGTGCAAATACACTCATTGTAAATCCGGAACAGTCCGCGCCGTTTGTCAGACTGGTTCCGCCGTATACATACGGATTTCCAAGGAACTGCTTTGCATATGCCACAACCGCAGAACGGGTAGCATTTGTTACTTCATTTCCAGAAGAGGACGTACCGCCTGTGCCTGGTCCGCCGCCCGGTCCAACGCCGCTTGCAGTGGTCGCTTTCGTCGCTGCCGCGGTAGTCGGCGCTTTCGTCTCAGCTGCCTTTGTCGTCTCCTTGGCTGCCGCTTTCGTCTCAGCTGCCTTGCTTTCGCTCGGATTCGCCTCTATTGTTCCGCTGTAGGAAGTCTCCGGTGCTTTGGTCGTCTCTTTGGCAGCTGCCGTGGTTTCCTTCGCCGCTGCCGTGGTTTCCGCTGCCCTCGACTCTTCCTCGGCTTTCTTCTTTACCTGTTCCAGGTTCTCGATCGCCGCATTCGCTTCCTGTTTCAGTTTTTCTTCTTCCGCTTTCTGCTGCTGTTCCTCAGCTACGGAAACTGCCTGCTTAAAGTCTACCTGTGTCGTAATATAATCTTTATACACATATCCGACCAGATCATTATCGACGGAAATCTTGGCAAAATCGCCCTCTTCTCCGATCACCTCATACTCTGCATCGGCAGAAAGAAGATCCAGCGTCTTGCCCTCTAAGCTCGGCGTCTCTCTCAGGCGAAGCGTAGAGGTATTTGTAACCTTCGCGTAGGTTGTGCCGACTTCCCTGGCAATCTTGGACGCCTCCTCGCCGGTCACAAAATACTGTGCTTTAATATAACCGGTCACGGAACCCGACTGGATATGGTACCATTTGCCGCCCTCGCCGTCCACCGTATCCAGAATTGTCGCCGCACAGTTATTGTAAATCTTTCCGACTACCTCGCTGCCTGTGCTCGCCTGTGCGCGAACATTGACATAATTGGTCACACGGGAAATCGCGATATTATCGTAGATCGACTTGGACATCGCGCGGACAACCGCCTCAGTCTCGCCAGTTGTCTCCTTTGGCTGGGCTTTCGTCTCTGCTGCCACCTGTGCCGGTTTGGCTGTCTGCGCGCCGCCTGCCACGCCCGTCTGACCGGCTCCCGCCACTGCCAGAACTTCTTTAGAAACAAATGCCTCCGCCAGCTCTTTTTCCGGGTTCAAGCTGCTCGCATAGTAATTATTGATCGCCACTGACGCACCAGCGACCGGGGCATCCGTCTCCAGATTCATCGCCGCCTGGGCGCTCATCTGTCCCGTCCCTACCATCACAAGGCACGCTCCTGATGCTATCAGAAATTTCAGCGTTTTTCTCATAAGAACCTCCTACTCTTCTGTCCGTTCTGTTCCGTCGTTTTATCTCAAACTGTAACTGTTCAGTACCTTCACAGTCACGCGCAAAAATCCATTAAAAATTGCCTACGGCAATGGGATTTTTGCCTGCTGGCCCATGTTTTCGTACGGTCAGCGCAGTAAATGCGCAGACCTACTAAACAGTTACTCTGTTTTCTTCTATGTTAAAAATGAGTTATGCCTGAAGATATCGCTCTGCAGATGCCACGCAGTTTGCACCGTCCGATGCCGCTGTCAGAATCTGGCGCAGCGCCTTGGTCCGGACATCTCCGGCTGCAAATACGCCCGGAACGCTCGTCTGACCGCTCTCATCCGCCCGGATATAGCCCTGCTCATCAAGCTCTAACTGACCCGCATACAGCTCACTCTCCGGTGCGATTCCGACCGCAATAAAGACACCATCCACGTCCAGCCGCTTCTCTTCTCCGGTTTTGGTCTGTCTCAGCCGCAACGCCTCCACCTGAGCGTTCCCTTCAATCGCAACCGTCTCGCTGTTCCAGACAAATTCAATATTTTCAAGCGCCTGTAAGCGCTCCTGCAGCCGTTTTGCCCCGCGAAGCTTGTCTCTGCGATGGACGATATATACTTTTTCACACATCCGTGCAAGAAAAATTGCATCTTCCAGCGCCGCGTCGCCGCCGCCCACAACGGCAACCGTCCTTCCCCGGAAAAATGCCCCGTCGCAGGTCGCGCAGTATGAAACGCCTGCCCCGCGAAGTTCCTCTTCTCCCGGCACCTCCAACGTCCTGTGATGTGCTCCGGATGCCAGAATCACACAGCGTGCCTCATACGTCTCTTCCTCGCAGACTACTTTCTTCACATTTCCTGAAAGCTCGACCTGCACGACCTCATCCTGTACAACTCTTGCTCCCAGCTTGTTTGCATGCTCCCGGAACTGTCTGGAAAGCTCAAAGCCGGTCACACCCGGAAATCCCGGATAATTGTCCACCTCCCAGGTATTCAGCACCTGTCCGCCGCTGATTCCATTCTTCTCTATCACAATCGTGTCCAGACATGCCCGCTGTGCATAAATCGCCGCACTCAAGCCAGCTGGTCCGGAACCAATGATTATTATATCATACATGGTATACAGTCCCTTTCTTCCGAATCTGTTCGGTAATTGATCCGCTCTATCGCTGTGTCAGATCCATTTGGTTTTAGTATAACACATTTTGGCACTTTCATACAATGCTGTAAAACACTCAGAACAGCAAAAAATGGATGAAAATTTCTTACGATTTTATGACAGGCGGAAAAATGAAACTATTTCATGAATTTTAAATACATGCTATAATTCAATCAAATA
>NZ_FR895117.1:83799-83968 GCF_000434655.1 Clostridium sp. CAG:43
AAATATACGCATATAAGGAGTTTACTGCCATGAATCATAAAACTATCCTCGTAACCGGCGCTTCCCGCGGAATCGGGAAAGCGATTGCATTAACCTACGCCAGGAATGGCTGGGATGTCGTGATTACCTGCCTGAGGCGGGAAGAAGAATTAAAAAAGACCCAGCGCGA
>NZ_FR895117.1:83988-85642 GCF_000434655.1 Clostridium sp. CAG:43
CAGCGCGAAATCGAAGCGCTGGGCGTTTCCTGCCTTGCGTGGATGGGCGATGCGGGCGATTTTGAGAGCTGTTCCCGCCTGTTTGACGCGATCCGGGAGCGCTTCGGTTCCCTGGATGTCCTCGTCAACAATGCAGGGATTTCCTACATCGGTCTGTTCCAGGATATGACGCCGGACGAGTGGAACCACATTCTCAATACCAACCTGACCTCCGTCTTCAACTGCTGCCGCCTCGCCGTTCCGATGATGGTGTCACGCAAATCGGGACGCATTCTCAATATTTCCTCCGTCTGGGGCGTCTGCGGCGCTTCCTGCGAAGTCGCCTATTCTGCCACCAAAGGCGGCATCAACGCCATGACGCGCGCCCTCGCGAAGGAACTTGCGCCGAGCAGCATCCAGGTCAACGCGATCGCCTGCGGCGCTATTGACACCGAAATGAACCAGTTTCTCGATGAAGAAGAACGGAATGCCCTGCTGGAAGAAATTCCAGCCGGACGTATGGGGCGTGCCGAGGAAGTCGGAAAACTGGCATACCAGCTGGGGAGCGAGGACTCCTATTTAACGGGACAGATAATTCAACTGGACGGCGGCTGGATCTAAAACCTGAAATAAATAAACGGATTATACGTGCTGCTGACGAGATACATGGTACACAAAAACAGCAGCACAGCCATAATCACAATATCCACTGTCTTTGTCACTTCTTTCTCATACAAATGCTCCCGCAGCTTCGGGCATATACTCTGCACGATGCCCGAAAACAGCACGCCCAGCACCGCAAGAAAAATCACCTTCCGATTCACGAACAGCGACGCCGGATAGATGCCGTTCTCCCAGGTAAACATCTGATGCAGGATCACTTTCGCATCCGCCAGCGTATCGGCGCGGAAGAACACCCAGCCAACCACTACAACCAACGCCGTATAGATGTGATTCAGTCCCCGGAAGCAGTTCTTCTCCAATAGCTTCCCAAGTCCCATGCGTTCCACCACCAGAAACAGCCCATGGTACAATCCCCAGATGATAAAGGTTGCCCCAGCGCCATGCCAGAGCCCGGTCGCAAAAAAGACAATCAGCAGATTAATATACGTCCGCACCTGCCCTTTCCGGTTGCCGCCCAGCGGGATATAAAGATATTCCCTGAACCAGGTCGAGAGTGAAATATGCCAGCGTCTCCAGAACTCGCGGATCGAGGTAGAGATATACGGATAATTGAAGTTCTCCATAAAATCAAATCCAAACATTTTTCCCAATCCGATCGCCATATCCGAATATCCCGAAAAATCGAAATAAATCTGAAGTGTGTACAAAACCGCCAGCATCCACGCATTGACCGTTCCCAGCTGTGCCAGCGGTTTCTCCATCATCCAGTCCACCGTCGCCGCAAAGGTATTAGCAAACAACATTTTTTTCGCCAGTCCGTAGGAAAAGCGCTTGATTCCATACGCCATCCCCTCCGCCGTACACTGCCGGTTCCCAATCTGTTCGCAGACATCGTGATACTTGACGATCGGTCCCGCGATGAGCTGCGGAAAGAAGGAAATATAGAGCGCCAGATGAAAGATATTTTTCTGCGCCTGAATCGTCCCCCGGTACACATCCACCACGTAGGAAAGCGCCTGAAACGTGTAGAAGGATATTCCGACCGGAAGAG
>NZ_FR895117.1:85681-86197 GCF_000434655.1 Clostridium sp. CAG:43
GGTATGTGCGCCGCCCGCAAAGCGGCTTAACAGAGAATTTGCAATCTCGACTGCGAAGTTAAAATATTTGAAATAGCCCAGAAGAAGGAGGTTTAAAAACACGCAGGTTGTAACAGCAAGGCGCATTCTGTGTTTACTCTGCATCCTCCCAATCCACAATCCAAAGAAATAATTCAGCCCGATCGAAACAAGCATCAGAATCACATACTTCGGCTCGCCCCACGCATAAAAAAAGAGGCTGGCCGCCAGAAGGATGCCATTGCGGATATGCAGATTTTTCGTTATAAAATAAAGCAAAAATACCGCTGGCAAAAAATACCATAGGAACACAAGGGAACTAAATAACATAAATCATACCATCCTGTATTTGTTACTGTTCACGCATACGTGCCCAGTAACCTGTATTTTCTTATATAGCAGATAAATCATATCTATATTCCAGACACTCTATTATACGGGTAATCCCCCTTAATCTGTCAAGTGTTTTTGACCAGAATAAAGAATGTGCCTTGGCAC
>NZ_FR895117.1:86306-88523 GCF_000434655.1 Clostridium sp. CAG:43
TTCCTATGAAACAAAAAAACCCTGCCTCCCAGGTTCATCACCTCGGAAACAGGGTTCTCTTTACTCGCTGGCACGGGACTGCGGAGTACTGGGTGGAGTAAATCCATCCAGCCGCCGCTGTCTCATATATTTATCAGAGAAAAACATACAAAACTCTACTGCTATATGGTAAGAAGATTTCTCTTCCTGTTTTAATTAGTTGTTCTTAGCTGCTGCTTTTGCTTCTTTGATCTTCTCAGTCAGCATCGGAACGATCTTGTTTAAGTCACCTACTACACCGTAGTCAGCAACATCGAAGATCGGAGCAGACTCATCTTTGTTGATAGCAACGATGATGTCAGACTCTTCCATACCTGCCAGATGCTGAATAGCACCGGAGATACCGATTGCGAAGTATACGTTCGGACGAACAGTCTTACCTGTCTGACCTACCTGAAGATCCTTCGGTTTCCAGCCAGCATCTACAACTGCACGAGAGCAGCTTACGGTACCGCCGATAGCCTCTGCCAGATCATCCAGAATCTTGAAGTTCTCCGGGCTTCCTACGCCACGGCCACCGGATACAAGGATCTTAGCATCCATGATATCAACGGTGTTGGATACAGCCTTAACAACTTCCAGAATATCAACATATTTGTTGTTCTTTGTGAATCCCGGATTGAACTCAGTAACAACAGCTTTTTTGCCAGCTTCCTTCGGAGCCTTCTGCATAACACCCGGACGAACGGTTGCCATCTGCGGACGGAAATCCGGGCAAGCGATGGTAGCGATGGTGTTGCCGCCGAATGCCGGACGAGTCATAAGCAGCTGATTGTGCTTTGTCTCTCTACCCGGAACCGGATTCATCGGGAAATCGCCGATATCAAGTTTTGTACAGTCTGCAGTCAGACCTGTATGGATTCTAGCGCAAACACGCGGACCAAGGTCACGACCGATTGCAGTTGCACCGATCAGGAAGATTTCCGGTTTGAACTCTTTGATAACAGATGCGATTGCATGTGTGTACGGCTCTGTACGGTACTCTTTTAATTCCGGATCGTCTACAACGATAACCTTATCTGCGCCGTACTCTGCTAACTGATCTGCAAGACCCTTAACGTCAGAACCAACTAAAACAGCGGTTACTTCTACTCCTAAATCTTTTGCTAATTCTTTACCTTTGCCAATCAGCTCATAAGCGATATTGCTGATAACATTATCCACCTGCTGTGCAAAGACAAATACGCCCTTATATGCTTCTAAGTTGTTCATCTTATTCACCACTCTTTTCTATAAAATAATTAGATAATGTGTTTCTCTGCCAGTTTGCCAACGATATAATCTGCGGAAGCTGCCGGATCAAGTTCTACTTTCTCGCCAGCACCCTTTCTTACCTTATCGGAAGCTTTTGCGATCTGTGTCGGTGATCCCTTCAGACCAAGGTTGGAATCCTCAACATCTTTCAGATCTTTTCTGCCCCAAACGGTGATCTCTTTTGCATATGCATCAAAGATTCCGCCTGGAGTCATATAACGCGGCTCGTTTAACTCTGCAAGAGCGGTTAAAAGACACGGAAGCTGTGCTTTTACTACATGATATCTATCATCATACTGACGCTCAACTACGATGTATTTCTCAGCTTCGTTTACTTCACGAATCTTCTGAGCGTAGCTGATTACCGGAAGGCCAAGGTGCTCGGAGATCTGCGGACCTACCTGAGCGGTATCGCCATCGATAGCCTGACGGCCAGTAATGATTAAGTCATAATCCAGGTTGCGAAGTGCGCCTGCGATTGTCTGGGAAGTAGCCCAGGTATCTGCACCACCAAGTACACGGTCAGTTACAAGAACACCATTGTCTGCGCCCATAGCCATAGCCTCGCGAAGAACCTCTTCAGCCTTCGGAAGACCCATAGTAACTACGGTAACTTCTGCACCATACTGATCTTTTAAGCGAAGCGCTGCCTCCAGACCTGCTTTATCATCTGGGTTCATGATTGCCAGCATTGCGCTTCTGTCAAGAGTACCATCCGGGTTAAATTTAACTCCGCCTTTGGTATCCGGAACCTGTTTTACACAAACTACAATTTTCACGGTATTTTCACTCCTTATTTTTTTCTTTTTTCTCTAGGACTGAGATTGTTCTGATTTCTCTGCAGACTGAATTATTTTAACAGATCAGCGGAGATAACCATTCTCTGAACCTCAGATGTACCCTCGTAGATCTCAGTGATCTTAG
>NZ_FR895118.1:0-97 GCF_000434655.1 Clostridium sp. CAG:43
CCATTATCATTACTTCTCTTCATCTTTAGCGTTGGAAGCTGGTTATTGTCAAATTTCCAGTTTTCCGTATCACTTTCCCAGCCAATCTTGTTTTTCC
>NZ_FR895118.1:192-9360 GCF_000434655.1 Clostridium sp. CAG:43
GTTTATCAAGAAGTTTATCACCATATTTAACCTTCATACCCTGATAGGCAAAATTTTGTCCACCAACTACATGAACCTTATAATCACCATCATAGCCAAAAATTCTATCTACAAAGTATTTCGAGCTTTTTGTGGAAACCTCTTCTTGCAATGCTGCGCTATTCTTAATTGTGACACTTCTACCTGGTCCACCAACCAATCCACCCGAACCTTTGTCTTCTACAGTTGAGACAGTTCCCATTGCAATACATTTTTTGATCGTTACCACGTCACTCTTACTAACAGAACCGATCAAACCTCCTGCCAGAGAAGTTGTTTTACCTGTGATATCTGCATTAACAACACAATTTTCTATCGTCAGGGGAGCTCCGTTGGTAGTTTGAACAGCTCCTATTAGCCCACCAGCTCCACTATCATTATATCCTGTCGCCGTGATGCTGCCACTAACATAACATTTTTCAACCGTTGCATTGTCTCCTACCGTCTTTGCGATCGCTCCCTGGTTTCCCTTTCCCTCAATCCCAACATCCGATAAAATCAAATTTTTAACGGTTCCATTCAAAACATTAAACAACGGCTGCGAAATTCCACTCAACGCATATCCATCACCATCTAAACAAGCCGTTAGTGTTCTTGACTCCCACGACTCGCCGCTTAGATCGATATCAGCCCCCAATCTAATATACGTATTTACACCAAAGGGTAGATATCCATTATATTTATTTTTTTGGTTTTTACCCATAACAGTAAGCCACTGATCTGCAGTACGAATCACATAGGGATTCGTTTCCGTACCTTCTCCCGTGATTCCTTCATCCGCATACAGCGCAATCCCCGCGTCTCCCACCTGCACGTGGATCTCCGGCAAAGCAGTGTCTTCCGGTATCTCTTCGCTTTCCGGAATCACCGGAATATAGGTATAGATCGCCCCATTGTATTCTTCATTGGCTTTATCGTAGCCCTCCCAGGTCTTTTCTTCAGTTTCTTCTGGTTCACCGTCCTCATCGAAGCGGTCAAAATAGTCCTCCGGTGCCAGTCCGCCCTGAAATTCAGAATAGTCGCTGTTTTCCGCATCCAGTTTCCACGTGATACCCGACAAAGTCCGCTCGGTGGTTTCTTCTCCCATCGTCTCACGCACGGTAAGAGTCTCCGGGAACTGGATGTCGGATTCTTTGCTTCCAAGCGTGAGAATCTGATCGGCGATCGATTCTTCCAACGGTGCAAATTCCAGCGTCGTTTTTGCCTGCTCTTCTTCCAGGACCGTGATCTGGATCACCGGGAGTTCGTCCTCATCTACCTCATAATTGCTGCTTTTCAGCTCTGCACGGAACAGGTAGACGCCCGGATTTTCTCCATCATAACGGGATGCCTGGCTCTCTTCTGCATCCAGAACCCAGCGCACCTTTACTTTTCGCCAGAAACCTTCCTTTTCGTCAATCTCTTCCTCGGTCTTCTCATCTGTCTTGACCTCTTCCTTCGGTTGATCCGTTTTTCCGTTCGAAGAACTGCCATCTTCATTCAAATCTGCATTTCCACCCGAAGAACCGGAATCTGTCTTACCGGAATCGTCTTTCTCATCGGATTCACCGTTCCCCGGATTTACATTTTCATCCTGAGAGTCCCCATTTTCCGCCGAATTTCCATCTTTCCCAGAATCTCCCTGTTCACCTGAACCGGATTCGGCTTTCTCTAATCCCTCTCCACCTTCGCTTTTGTCTTTGCTATTCTCTCCGGCATCTTTTCCTTCGGTATCTTTTCCTTCAGTATCTTCTTTTTCTCCATTCTCTTCACTGTCCGTCTTTTCCAGCACGGCATCATCATTTATGCGGTTGGCAAACGCAGCTACATTCTCATCGCTCCCTGCGTCAGGCACATCTTCGGTTTGCCCCCCCCCCCGCTGACAAAAACGTCTATGCTGTCCGGCATCTCCAGATCCTGATACCGGGTTCCATAGGGAACCTTCTGATACAGAACCTGTTCCGATAAACTTTCGATCTCCCGGATCTGATAAAAATTCGTGTTCGCATAAACTCTCGGCACAGAACCATATGAACTGCACGTTATCACTACCACCATTCCTGCTGCCAGGATTCTTCTTTTTCTCCTTCTCATACGCTTTTTTCCTCTCATTCTCGAAATGTTGATTATCCGTCATAAAGTGTGTATACACAAATGAGTCATCACTATATTTATATTATAATAATCAACTCTCACAAATTCAAGACAGAAACTGTTCTTTTAAGCGCATAAAGAAAAACGAGACGACCAAAGTCGTCTCGTAAAAGTCTAACTTTGAGGGGTCACCTCATTCTCTTGACTTCTTTTTTTATTTCCGTTCTTTATATCATTGTTTTCCCAGGTTCTCCGGGGTTCTGCACCATGTCAGGAGCATTCCTTTTAAAAATTCCAGTTCCTGTGTGTGGTCTTCCTTGTGATCGTCCGCCCACACAATTCCCTGTGCATAGCGCTCAGCCACCGCCAGCATCGCAATCGCAACGCTTGTAAATAACTGCTGCTCCGGGATATCGGTCCGGATGCTTTTATCGCTCCTCGCCTGCTCATAAAACTTATGATACAGCGCTCCTGCCGGCTTCAAAACATCCAGATGTTCAGCCAGCGCTTCCCCCCTGACTTTCTCCCGGGAGATAAAGTTTTTATAGTTATTACTGAACCAGAGTATTTCCGGGCGTTCCCGGTAAATCCGGATGATCTGGTCCGTATAAAACTCAATGTACTGATACGCCGTGAATGATTCAAATATCTCCGGTCCCTTTTCTTCCAGAATCTCCTTCCAGAGATCGCCCCAGATTTTTCCGCTGATCGCTATCACAAGCTTGACCTTCGTCTGATAATAGTTATATAGGGTCGCAACGCCCACTTCCGCAGCGTCCGCCACCCTCTGTAAACTGACATTCTCGATCCCATATTGCGAAAACAGCCTGAATCCAGCTTCCATCAGCTGTTCTTTCCGACGCATCGCCTCTTTTTCATCCCGCTCTATATTTCTTGGCATTTCATCCTCCGCGCCTTTTCCTGACTTCTCCTGGATTCTTACAGGTATTCAAACATCTCCTTGGCATCTTCCTTGCGGATGGTCTCCTGCACGCTCGTCACGCGGACTTTGACAGACTTGTTGCCGAAGGCAATTTCAATCACATCCCCAACCTTAACCTCCGCGCTGGCTCTTGCCACTTTATCATTCAGCATCACTCGCCCGCTGTCGCACGCTTCATTGGCCACGGTTCTTCTCTTGATGATGCGGGACACTTTCAAATACTTATCTAACCTCATATTTTTCCTTTCCATAACCCCTTGCAGGGCACTTTCATCCTGGCGGAATCCCTTCGCTCCTATAATACTAAAGCCCTCCATGATATTTCATCACGAAGGGCTGTCTGTCACACATATATGTCTGAGATAATTATGCGTTTACCATATCCTTTAATGCTTTACCAGCTTTGAACTTCGGAGTCTTGGAAGCTGCGATCGGCATAGTCTCGCCGGTCTTCGGGTTTCTTCCCTCTCTAGCTGCTCTCTCAGCTACCTCAAAAGTACCAAAGCCAACCAGCTGAATCTTTCCGCCCTTAACCAGTTCCTCGGATACTGCATCTGTGAAAGCCTTGATTGCTTTCTCTGCGTCTTTCTTGGAAAGCTCTGCTTTCTCAGCTACAACTGCGATTAATTCTGTCTTATTCATCGTATATTCCTCCTAGCTTATATCTTCGCACATGAATCCTCTTAGTTTTCTTCGTACATGCCCGCAAATCTTACTTTACATTTATATACATTTCTCCTTGCTTTGTCAAGGTTTTTCGCGCCTTGCTGTGTTTTTTCTGTGAAAAATCATGGAGTATCTGTGAACTCTCTTGCGCTTTCGCCTGTTTTTCGATATATCTGTTATATCGAATACCAATTTTTACCAAATAGACTGAAAGGAAACGGAGACTGTCTGGCACTCTTCCAGCCTCCCATTTTAGACCATATATGATAGAATCAACAACCACTACCCCCTCTGATTTTTACGGCGGTTCCCGCATCCTTTTAGAGGGCATCATCGACGAATTTCTCTCCTGCATCGGCATGATCCGGCGCTATCAGAAGTCGCAGACCGGCTGGGATCCGATCTCCTCCTCTACCTCTCGCGTCAAAAGCCCGGAGAGCATGAGAGAAAAGCTCATCCGAGACGGACTGGAGCCGACGCTTCAAAATGCGCTTGCTCACGAACATGACGCCGCGGGCGTGCGCCTCATCTGCCCGATGCTGGACGATGTTTACCGCACCGCCGAGCTCATCCGCGCGATTCCGGACGTGACCATTCTCCGGGAAAAAGATTTCATCGCCCATCCAAAGCCGAACGGCTACCGCAGCTACCATATGATTTTAAAGATGCCGGTCCGTTTTCTGGGAAATACATCCGAGACAGCCGCTCTGCCCTGTCTGGAAGTCCAGATCCGCACGATCGCGATGGACTGCTGGGCGAGCATAGAACATGAACTCAAATATAAGCACGATATCGCCAACCCGGAGCTGATGCAGCAGGAATTAAAGCACTGTTCCGACCAGATTGCTTCCACGGATCTGTCCCTGTCCACCTTAAAGGAGCTGA
The DNA here is from genome assembly GCF_000434655.1 of Clostridium sp. CAG:43. NCBI lineage: Bacteria > Bacillati > Bacillota > Clostridia > Eubacteriales > Clostridiaceae > Clostridium > Clostridium sp. CAG:43. Next base: position 4,799 of record NZ_FR895118.1, read on the forward strand.
TTCTCACCCCAAATGCTGACCCAGATGCAAATTCCAACACAAGTGCTGGCGCTGAAAAACCAGTCGCTTCAGACTGCCGCGGCATTCCGCTCGGATAAATACTTGGATAAATAAAATAGTACATAAACCAACAGGTGGATAAACAAAGAGGGGGGATTTTCACACATGAAACTACTTCTTGCCGACGATGAACCGGATATGATACGCGCCCTGAGCGCCATTTTAACCCATGAAGGATATAAGGTAGACGCTGTCTACGACGGGGCTGAAGCACTGGAAAAAGCAGCCGCCGTCAGCTACGACGGGCTGATTCTCGATATCATGATGCCAAAGCTGGATGGGCTTGCCGTTCTTTCTGCCCTCCGGGACAAGGATATCCTGACCCCCGTTCTTCTCTTAACCGCCAAAAGCCAGACCGAGGACAAAATCTCCGGGCTTGACTGCGGAGCGGATGATTACCTCACCAAGCCCTTTGACATCGGCGAATTTCTCGCCCGCGTCCGGGCGCTGACCAGACGAAGCGCCGCCAAACAACTCTCTGGGCTTACCTGCGGCAACTTTACCCTGGATCGCGCTTCCATGGAACTTTCCTGCGGCACTTCCTCCGTCTGCTTATCCAGCCGCGAGGCGGCAATGCTGGAATTGTTTATCCGCGAGGAAGGACGCCTTTTAACCGAAACACAGCTTTTAGAGCACACCTGGGGAAGCACATCCTACGACGATGGCGCTTCCGATCCACTTCCACCGACACAGGAGGCACAACTGGTATGGACTTACGTTTCTTATCTGCGAAAAAAGATGCAGGCGCTGGGCGCCAACCGGAGCATCCAGCGAACCGAAGAGGGATATCGTCTGACGGCGGCGGACGCATGATCCGAAGCCTGCGGCGCAGGTTTCTGCTCATCGCCATGTTTTCTCTGGCGCTCACGCTCTTTGTCATCGGCGGCTCGATCAATCTGGGAAACTACATCCGGCTTACCGACCGGGCGGATGCCATCATCACGACTCTTTATGAAAATGACTGGAATTTCCCCCTTGTCAGGAATCATCCAAACGTTTCGGGACGTTTCCAACTCACCCGCGAAACGGAGTTTGAGACACGCTACTGCATTATTCATCTGGATGAAAATGAGGAACCATCCGACGTCAATTCCGAGCACATCGCCTCCCTCAGTGAGAGCGACATCTCAGCTCTGACAGACGCGATTCTCTCATCCGGCAAGGACAATGGCTACTGGGGCTACTACCGTTACCATCTGTATCCGTCCGATGGAAGCAGCGAAAGCGACAGCGGTACGCTTGTGATTGTAGACTGCTTTTCGCAGTTACAATCATTTTATATTCTTCTGCGCCTGACCTTCTTTATTATTTTCGGCTGTCTGGCAGTTGTACTTTTACTTCTCCTGTGCCTCTCCGACTACGTCATAAAGCCATTTGCCGATAATATCAAAAAACAGCGCCGGTTTATCACCGATGTCTCGCATGAGTTAAAGACACCTCTCGGCATCATTTCCGCCAACGTCGGCGTCATGGAAATAACACGCGGCAAGGACGAGTGGACGGAAAGCACCCGCAAGCAGGTCGAGCGCTTAAACCGCATGATTGCGGAGCTCATCGAGCTGTCGCGCGCCGAGGAAAGTATGTGTCCGGAAAGTCTCTCTGATTTTTCTGTCAGCGCACTGGTAAAAGAGACTTCCGACAGCTTCCAGACCGCCGTTGACGCACAGGGAAAGAAGCTCTCCCTCTCGATCGAACCAGAGCTGTCGATGCGGGGACAGCGCGACCAGATCCTGCGTCTCTGCTCAATTCTGCTGGATAACGCAGTCAAATATTGCCTGCCGGACGGCACGATCACTGTGTCCCTGTACCAGAAAAAACGCCTCCTCTGTCTCGAGGTGCAGAACCCCTGTGAAAACCTGGAGCCCGATCAGGTTCCGCGCCTGTTCGACCGGTTTTACCGAGCGGACGATTCCCGCGCACGGGCAAGCGGCGGCTACGGCATCGGGCTTTCCATCGCCAAATCCATCGTGGAACGCCACGGCGGACGCATCAGCGCCCATCTGGCGCCGGGCAAGGATAAACAGAATGAAATTCACTTCTGCGCCCTGCTGCCGCGGCTGTCGTGAATAGCCCAGCCCTATCATCTCAACATACATACCTGCAAACAAATGCACAATTACCTACAGAGTCTGCTACCGTCAGCTTCTTCCAAATACAGGACTATCAAAAACAGGATCGATGGACAACCGCCCAGGAGTTTTATCTCTCTTTACGTTTTCCATCGATCCCGTCTTCTTTTTTCTCTCACCGCCTGTTTCCAGGCAGATTTATCTCATTTATCTTTTTTTATCCTTCCATCTGACGTCCCAGAAATCCGGCTGCCGTCGCTGCCAGCTTCATCTCCGCCCCTCCAAGCGCCTGCTTTGCCTCCCGGCTGAGGAGAATCACCGCCCCGATCGCATCTCCCTCGCTCAAAATCGGCACAATTACCTCGGAGCTGCTCTCCTCCACCTCATCCGAGGTGATCGGGATAAATGCTTTTTCTCCCCGCGCCGCACAGATATTCTGACGTTCGGAAACTGCCAGTTCCAGCGCCCGGCTGATCGTCTTCTGGTAATATTCCTTCTTTGGTCCCCCGGATACCGCGATGATCTGATCCCGGTCCGCGATGCAGACCATCAGCCCCGTGGACTGCGCCATCGCCTCCGCGTACTGCACGGCAAATGCCGCCAGCTCCACCATCGGTGAATATTTTTTCAATATAATCTCGCCCTCGCGGTCCGTGAATATCTCAAGCGGCGTCCCTTCCCGAAGGCGCAGCGTCCGGCGTATCTCTTTCGGGATGACAACGCGACCCAGATCATCGATTCTTCTCACAATTCCTGTAGCTTTCATGATTCTTCCTCCTGCATACCACGTTTGCCATATCGTGTGTCTTATGGGTAGTATGTGGAAATGCAGGCGGATTATACATCTGAAATGGTTCGTCCCAATTTTAGAACTGAAAATTTTTGCGTTTTTTATTCCTGCCGTTTCTTCGGATTCGGATTGATCGCCACACCGCGGTTGATGTCGCCCTGTAAATTCTTGCCGAACTGGTAATCATTACCCGGAAGAATCACATTGAGCAGAACGCCCGCAATCGCTGCGATCGCAAGACCTGTCAGAGTAACCGAGGTTCCTGCCGCCTCAAAGGTCAGACCGTCGGAGAATCCCAACCCGCAGACCAGAATTACCGCAGCGATTACCAGGTTCCGGGATTTGGTTAAATCCACCTGGTTTTCGACCACGTTGCGGACACCGATCGCGGAGATCATACCGTATAGCATGAAACTAACGCCGCCGATGATGGCAGACGGCATCGAACCGATGACCTCTGCCATCTTCGGAATAAAGCTCAGAATCACAGCAAAGACAGCTGCAATCCGGATGACACGCGGGTCATGGACATGGCTTAATTCCAGAACGCCCGTATTTTCACCGTAAGTCGTATTGGCAGGACCGCCAACGAGTGCCGACAGAGATGTTGCGATACCATCGCCGACCAGCGTCCGGTGCAGTCCCGGATCCGCAAGGAAATTTTCTCCGACCGTTGCGGAGATCGCCGACATATCGCCGATATGTTCCATCATCGTCGCAAGCGCGATCGGCGCCATTACCATGACCGCCGTCGGGTCAAATTTGCACAGCTGGAACGGCGGAAGTCCGACCCAGGAAACCGTCGCCACCTCTGAGAAATTCAGGATCGCACTTCCGTCCGGATTTGTCATTCCCATCATCTGGAAGACTGCTGCCGCTGCATAGGAGATCACAACGCCCATCAGAATCGGAATGATCTTGAACATTCCCTTGCCCCAGATATTAAAAACGATGATAGTTCCCAGCGCAATCAACGCAATCAGCCAGTTTGTCGATGCGTTGGCGATCGCGGACGGCGCCAGTGAAAGACCGATACAGATAATGATCGGACCTGTCACAACCGGCGGCAGATAGTGCATGACGCGCTCCACGCCTGCCAGCTTGATGATCAGCGCCAGAATCAGGTACAAAGCGCCTGCAACCACAATACCGCCACAGGCATAGGGAAGCTTTTCTCCCATGGTCATATCTGCAAATATACCTGTATTCAGATTCGCAACCGTCGCAAATCCACCCAGAAAAGCAAAGGAAGAACCAAGGAAAGCCGGCACCTTAAACTTAGAGCAGGCATGGAAGAACAATGTACCAAGTCCTGCACACATCAGGGTTACCTGGATAGAAAGTCCCTGCCCCTCAAAATAGGTGTTAACCAGAATCGGCACCAGAATGGTCGCACCGAACATGGCGAACATATGCTGCAGTCCCAAAAGCAGCATCTTCGGCAGACCTAAGGATCTGGCATCCTTGATAGCCGTGTTGTTTTCATTCATAACGATATACCTCCATTTTATTCAGCATACTTTTCTTTTCCGATCATATTTTCTATCGTTTTTGCATGCGTTTCTCCGTCTTTCAGAATATCGTTTTTACAGGCTTTCGTCAACCTTTTCGTTACAGTTACACTGTCTTCTTTACTTGCCTGA
>NZ_FR895118.1:9427-9633 GCF_000434655.1 Clostridium sp. CAG:43
ATAGTGCCAAAATCACGCTGCTGTCTGCATTCCCTGCAGCCGGCTGAAAACATCCGGCCTATTACGGCAAACATATAGAAAGGCTGAAAATTATTATGAAAAAGCAAAAACTATCTTCCCTTCTGCCTATCGCTGTATTTCTGATCTTTTATCTGGGGCTAGGAATCTGGTCAGAATATATCATGAAAATTCCGATGGGCTTTTAC
>NZ_FR895118.1:9661-12216 GCF_000434655.1 Clostridium sp. CAG:43
TTGTTGTCGCATTTATGCTGGCGATCCTGACGGCCTGCTTCCAGAACCGTTCTCTTTCCTTTGACCGGAAACTGGAGCTGATGGGGCAGGGCATCGGAGATAAGAACATCATCACCATGCTTCTCATCTTCCTGACAGCCGGAACCTTTGTCGGTGTCGTAGGACGAAGCAGTGCTGAAAGTGTTGCTTATCTGATGCTGTCTCTTATCCCGGCCCGTTTTTCCGTCGCCGTTCTCTTTGTGGTAGCCTGCTTTGTCTCTACCTCCATGGGAACCTCCGTCGGAACCATCACCCTGATCGTTCCCATTGCCGCTGCCGTATCTGAAACCTCCGGTTTCTCTCTGGCCCTTTGCGTTGCATCTGTCATCGGCGGTGCCATGTTTGGAGATAACCTCTCCTTCATCTCCGATACAACCATCGCAGCCTGCAACGGTCAGGGATGTGCTATGAAGGATAAATTCCGAGAGAACTTTGGCATCGCGCTTCCGGCGGCCATCGCTTCCCTGGCACTTATCCTGGTTGTCTCCTTCCATCAGGATCCGGGAGCTGCCATCATAAAACCATACAACCTGGTTCAGCTGATCCCTTATCTTCTGGTGTTGGCAGGCGGTATTGCCGGTATTCAGGTATTTGTCGTTCTGTTAGTCGGAATCGTATCCGGTGCCATCATTATGCTCGGCTCCGGCCAGACTACTCCCTGGGAAATGCTTACCAACATGGGGTCCGGTACTTCCGGCATGTTTGAGACCAGTATGGTTGCCATCTTAGTTGCCGCTATGTGCGCATTGATCCGTGAAAACGGCGGCTTTGATGTTCTTCTTAACGTCATTCACCGCATCTTCCGCGGAAAACGCGGCGGTCAGTTTGGTGTCGGCCTTTTAGTTACCCTGCTGGATATCGCAACTGCCAATAACACGGTGGCTATCGTTATGGCCAACCCTATTGCAAAGGAAATTTCCGAAGATTATGGCATCAGTGCCAGAAAGACAGCCTCCCTTCTGGACACCTTTTCCTGCATCTCCCAGGGAATCCTTCCTTACGGTGCTCAGATGCTGGTAGCATTATCGGCGGTCCATGAGCTGGGCTATGAACTGTCCGCCTTCGAGGTTATGCCGCTTCTGTTCTATCCGGGCATGCTGTTTATCAGCTCCTTAATCTGTATCTTTCTGCTTCCGGAGCGCGGAAACCGTGCCAAGGCAAAAAAATAACAGCGGAACCCTTTCCACTGCACACATAAACGCATTAAGACATAAAAAGAGCTGTCCGACTTTCTCGTCATCAGACAGCTCTTTTATGAAATATCCCGAAGTTTCACTATATAACCTCTCTTTCTTTTATATTTTGTTTTAAATGTGCTATGGACCTCTTCCTTTCATATGAATCTCCTCCTTTGATTACATGTATCTATGTAAACTCTTTTAGAGATTGTATGATGATGGATTCCATCGATACCGATTTTTATCTTTTTATTTATTGGATAAATTCGGTTTTTAAAACCATGATCATGTTTTTTAGTAACTAACTATCCCATTGGACCGTCCTCCTTGTTCCTTATTTCGTCCTAGAAACTATGGTAACCGTTTGTTGGGGTTATCTCTGTTTCTTTTGATGATTTTATTTTACTAGATAATTTTCATTTTGTCAAGCATTATTTCTAATTATTTTCCATATTTTTCTTTATTTATCTGATTATATTTTTGTAATTGTTGTGTATTTCTGTTTTATTTGTTTTGTTTCTAACTATTATCGCGCTTTACGATCGCGTTTTCTTGTATTTTTTGTTTTATAGGACGAAGTTTCCTATGACAAAAAAGAACCACCCCAAAAGAATATGCCGATACCGAACTACCTCTTCTGGAAATGGTTCTATTTTCTTCTATCTTCCCTAGTGGAACTGGAACACGATTCCGGCCACAGCCGCCACCACGATATAGAGGATCGGGTGCTTTTTCCATTTAACTAAGCCGTACCAGATCGCAAGCGCCAGTACGATCGCTTTCCAGTTGATGATGGAAAACAGCTCGGAAAACGCCAGGCTGCCATCCTCGCCGACATGGAGGAACGCTATCTTTGCCACGCCGATACCTGCTGCCGCAATCAGGGCGGTAGATGCCGCGCGCAAACCATAGAGGGCATTCTGTACGATCGAAGAGGATTTAAACTTATCGAGAATCTTCGAGATAATCACAATGATGATGACCGACGGCAGCACCAGTGAGAGAGGCGCTGCCAGTCCGCCGAGAATCCCTTTAATATGGAAGCCGACGTAGGTCGCCATGTTGACGCCCATCGGTCCCGGTGTGGACTCGGAGACAGCGATCATGTTGGAAATATCACTAAAAGTATACCATCCTGTCTCCTTGGAAATATTGTAAAGGAATGGCAGAGTCGCCAGTCCGCCGCCAATCGCAAACAGTCCGCAGCAGAAGAAGCGGAAGCCTAATTCAAGCATCAGCATCATTTCTTTTCCCCCTTTCCGCCCTTCAGTACAATCCCGATCGCACCCGCCACAACAACAAGAAGCGCCGGGGAAACCGATGTAAACAGTGCCAGTA
>NZ_FR895118.1:12244-35735 GCF_000434655.1 Clostridium sp. CAG:43
AACCGCCGCAATCGCGATCGCTCCTTTATCAACCAGCGATTTCTTCGCCAGCTTGACAACCGCACTGCCGATCAGCACACAGACGCAGGCGCGGATGCCTGCAAAGGCGCTGCTCACAAAGCTAAGTTCAATAAAGTTAGAAATAAATGCCGCAATAATCATAATGATGACAAGCGACGGCGCAATGACTCCCAGTGTCGCCGCAATCGCCCCCGGAATTCCCCGATTCTTATAACCGACAAACGTCGCCGTGTTGACCGCGATGATACCCGGTGTACACTGACCAATCGCGTAGTAGTCCATCAATTCTTCATCCGTCGCCCAATGGCGTCCATTGACTACCTCTTTCTGCAGCATCGGCAGCATCGCATATCCGCCGCCGAAGGTAAACCCTCCGATTCTGGCAAACGTCAGAAACATATCCAGCAGTTCTTTCATTTCTGCCCACTCCCTTCCGTATTATCCCTACACTTTTATTTCTCTGGAATTTCCAGTATATACCTGCTTATGTATCATACCAGAATTCAAGGAGCCTGAAAAATACCATTCGGATATAGAATGTATATCGGAAAAATATAGTTCGCCTGTTATTCTATCGGATTTTGTTATATAATATATCTGCCGTATACACAGTTTTACAACGAATCCGAACAGGAAGGAGCATTTATGGAACTTCGCCAGTTATCCTACTTCACCACCATCGTCAACGAGGGAAATATTTCCCAGGCAGCCAAAAAACTGAATATCTCACAACCGCCGCTCAGCCACCAGATGAAGCTTCTGGAGGAGGAACTGGGTGTGACGCTGTTTGAGCGCGGTTCCCGCCGCATCCGACTGACACCTGCTGGAAAGACGTTCTACGACCGGGCGCTTGCGATCCTCGATCTGAGCCAGGCTGCCCGCACGGAGCTGACTGCACAGAAACAGGAGATTCAGGGCGTTGTACGCCTTGGCATCATCTCCTCCGCCGTCGAATTTGTAACCCGGCATTATCTTGCCCCATTCCGGCGATCCTATCCCAAAGCCCTGTTTGAACTCCATGAGTCCAATTCCTACCACCTGCTCGATCTGCTTCACTCCAACCAGATCGACCTCGCCGTGATCCGGACGCCATTTGCCAAAGCCGGGCTGGAGATGCAGACACTGCCGCCGGAGGCGTTTCTGGCGATCGGGCGCGAAACGATCTGGAGCCATTACCAGGAATGCCCGAATGCCCTTCTGACCGACATTCCTCCATCCGACACTGGTTCTGTGATTCAAAGTTCCCACCCTATGCCTACATCCGACGCTTCCGAACTACAAAAAAGCCATACGCCCACATCTCTTCCCCTCTCCGCCCTCACCCGNNNTTCCCCTCTCCGCCCTCACCCGCGCGCCGCTCATCCTTTACCGCCGCTGGCAGCCGCTGATTCTGGGATATTTTGAGGAACAGGCGCTGGAACCGAACATCGTCTGCATTGCCGACGATGCCAGAACCGCCCTTTTATGGGCGTCCGAAGGGCTGGGCATCGCGCTCGCGCCTGAATCTGCCCTCTGTTTAAATTCCGATCCCGCCCTGATCCGCCGGATCATCACCCAGCCGCAGATCCACTCAAGTATCTGTCTGGTCAAACGAAAGGAACGGAGTTTATCGCTGGTGGGGAATGCGTTTTTCCAAAGTTTCCATGCCACCGCTATTTCATAAATATGAATTTTATCCTATAAATTAATTGACTTTACACTTTTTTCATTGGCGTATTTGTACGAAATCAGATATTTATCATACGCTGAATCTTTTCATATATTACTGCATTCTGTTTAATTTTTCCAGCAAATTACTTTCGATATCGTTTTTTAATATAAATTACACAAAATTTTCAATATGTAACACAAATGGCAGATTTTTTTAGTTGACATATCGATAAACCGCACATATAATTGGCATCAATTCAGGAAAAGCAGAATAAACATAACAGAAAATAATTGCAAGGGCGCATCTCTTTTACGATGGATGCGTCCTTGTTTTTATTTATATGGCAACTGATCACGTGCCGGCTTACCGCGGGCACAGCTGAAAAAGAGGAGGAAATGTAAAGCCCGTCACTCTCTCCGGCGGACAGATGCAGCCAAAAGCGCTCCTCTTTGACGAACCGACCTCCGCACTCGACCCGGAGCTGGTCGGAGAGGTTTTAAACGTCATGAAGGAGCTGGCAAAATCGGGAATGACGATGGTCATTGTCACCCATGAGATGGGCTTTGCCCGTGATGTTTCTGACCGGGTGCTCTTTATGGCAGACGGCTATGTGGTTGAGGAAGGAAAGCCAGAGCAGATCTTTACCGCCCCGCAGCATAAACGGACCAAGGCATTCTTATCAAGACTGCTGGCATCTGCGTAGACCCACTATCAAAAACATAAGTGTCGACAGCCGCTTCGCGATCAATAAGATTGCGGAGCGGCTGTTTTCTGCCATAGGAAACTTCGTTCTATGTGCCATGGCACATTCCCTCTTATAAATTCAGATCTCCCAGACTGGAAAGATAATGTTTGCATATATCCAGGAATTCCCTGTTTTTTTCAGCGAAAAAGCTGTTCTTCATCCATACATAGTTAACGAAGTTTTTGCTTTTAAAATCGTTAATAAAAATCTGGCTCATAACACCGCGATCCAGTTTTTTCTGTACGACAAACTTGTATACAAATGAGAGACCAACATTTTCAATGACAAGATTGTGAATGGTATTGATGGTTCCGACTTCTACAAAAGAGGCGAAATTATGTATGTCCTGATTGTAACCGTGAAGAATAGAACGCAGATTGAGATAGGATTTTGAACCTTCTTCTCTGAAAATCAACCGATAGGGATTTAATTCTTTAAAATCTACGGTTTTTCCGGCCAGCGGATGAGTGGGAGCGCAGATGCAGATGGTTTCAGACTCGAATAATTCGTGACATTCATATTCTTCCGGTGGACAGTAGGTATCCACAATACAAGCCTGGATTCTTCCGTTTGCTAATTGAACTAACATGTCATCAGATTCTCCCATATAGATGCTGACCTTTTTTTCAGGGTATTTGTCCAGATATTTTCCCATTACTTTTGCAGCAAATGTTTCTCCGAATCCGGTCAGGGAACCTAGTTTGAAAACGTCAGGTTCGTTGATGGGGACAGAAAGCCGGTTTTTTATGATTTCTGAATCAGCCTGTACAGATTGGGCATATGAGCGGAGGAGACGTCCTTGATCGGTTAGGTGAAGTCTTTTTTTCTCATCATAATAAAATAGTTTTGTTCCGTAATACTGTTCCAGATATTTGATGTGCTGAGTTACGGCTGGTTGAGTCATATGAAGCTTTTCAGCGGTTTTGGTATAATTTTTCGTTTCACAGAGCTCTAAAAAGGTACTGAGTTTATAATTTAACACAGATATACTCTCTCCTTTCTGCGTGAATATCTTTATAAGGCGGTTTAGTGGGGGTTGGCTATATCAGATGTGAAATAACGCACATTTAGTAGCAAGAATGCCTTGGTATTCTTGAATTTGTAGACCGAAATTCAGACTAAAGTCGGTATAATACAGATTTATCACTTTATAAAATAACGTGATTTCATTTTATTTGATTTATGTGCTAAAATCAAGACAAATAAAAATATTTCTCGTGAATTTCAAAATAATATACTTAAAATTATGAATGTTAGGGAAAGGAGGAACTATGGAATACCCGATTGGAATTGAGATGTCGAAGGACTATTTATCGTATGAGGTCAGTAAGGCTGCGTACAAGCTGGTGCACGATGTTATGCTGGTGCAGCCGGGAGAGAACGTAGTAATTACCGGAGATACCTCTACGGATAAACGTGTACTGGAGGCTCTCATGAGTGCAGCTTATACCGTTGGAGCCAATCCGCTGCTTGTTTTCGCACCGACCAATTTAAATACCTATTCAGAACCGGCGGCTCCGCTTGGAAATGCAGTTGCTGTTTCAGATGTCTGGATTGAGTTATCATACGGTTCCATCTTCCTGAGTGATGCATGGAAGAGAGCAATTGATTTTGGCTGCCGTTACATTAATCTTACCGGTATGGATGCAACCATGATCGTGAATTGTATCGGAAGAGTCGATGTTAACAAGGTAGTAGAGCTGGGAGAGGCTTTAAAGGCTAAATTAGAGGCAGGAAACGTTATTATCATTAAAGATAATAATGGAACTTATTTAACAGCCCAAAATGAGGGAAGAAAAGTTCGTCACTCCGGTCAGCTGGCAACCTTTAAGGGGTATCCGTTCATGATGGCTGGCCAGATTAGCTGGTGTCCAATAGAGGAAACGATTAATGGAACCCTTGTATTCGATGCTGCGATTTTCCCGCCGACCGACATGGGTGCAATTTCTGAAAATGTGAAACTCACCTTGGAAAATGGACGTGTAACTAAGATTGAAGGCGGAAAAGAGGCCGAACGTTTCAGCGCATGGCTGCATTCGTTCAACGATCCGAATATGTTCCGTTTGGCACACTATTCACTCGGATTCAATCCGGGCGTTATGAAACCAACCGGACGTATCGTAGAAGATGAACGAATTTTTGGATGCATGGAATTTGGTATTGGAAGTCAGGGTAAAATGATTCGCGGAAGCTACTGGACAGCAGCTTCTCACACAGACGGTGTAGTATCGAAACCTACAATTATCGTAGATGGCGTGACAATTGAGGAAAACGGAAAATATGTGGATCCGCAACTTGCTGAAATCTGCAAGCAGATGGGAGTTGAAGGATATTAATCTATAGTCGTTAACCTTATAACAGAGGAAAGGAGGAAGTTTATGAATAAAAAACACCCATCCGCATGGGATCCGGCCATTATGTTGTTAAATATTTTAGTTTCTGTGATTGGTTCAATCATTGGTCTCGAGTTAATTGCCAGATTGGGAATCAGTACAAACACATCTATCATCGGTGCACTGTTTGCGATTATTATTGCCAGAATTCCGTTGAAGGTGTTCCAGAAATATAAAGATATTAATACCCAGAACCTTGTTCAGACAGCTATGTCAGGTGCAACGTTCGCTGCTTCAAACGGTATTTTCTTATCCATCGGTATTCCTTATCTGTTAGGAAGACATGATCTGGTTATTCCAATGATGGTAGGTGCTTCATTAGCAGTAATCATTGATGCAACGATTCTTTATAAGGTGTTTGATACAGAGATGTTCCCGGCAAAAGAAGCATGGGCACCCGGTATTGCAGCAGCAGAGGCTATGCTGGCAGTTGCTGAAAAGGGAAAGAACTCCGTTATCCTTATGATTGGTATGGTTGGCGGAATCGTTGGAAAGATTTTTGGTATTCCGACCGATATCCTGGGCGTAGGCTGGATTGGAAATATGTGGGCTCTTGGTGCATTTGGCGTGGGCCTTCTGATCTCCGAATACACTCCGAAATTCTTCAACATCAAACTTGGCGATTACTATGTACCTCATGGTGTCATGATTGGTGCCGGATTCGTTGCTCTTATCCAGATGATTCTGATTCTTCAGAAAAAGAGCAAGAAAGAAAAAGAAGCGGCAGCAGCTGAGGCTGCAACTGGAAAGGTAGAAAAGAAAGAATTTACCAGAAGCTTAAAGAGCATGAAGTTCTCCCTTGCAGAAGGTTTTGGCGCATATATTCTGGTATCCATTGTTATGGCAATTATGTGTGGATTTTCGGCAGATATGAGTGCTGGAATGTTCGTATGGTGGATTATCTTTGCAGCCCTTTCTGCAATCATTTCCGAGCTGATTGTTGGTATCTCCGCCATGCACTCCGGATGGTTCCCGGCATTTGCAACAGCTTTCATTTTCCTGATTCTTGGAATGCTGTTTGGATTCCCACCGGCACAGCTGGCAATCCTGGTTGGCTTTACTTCTGCAACCGGACCGGCCTTTGCTGATATGGCGTATGACCTGAAATCTGGTTATATTGTCAGAGGCAACGGTGAAGATGTTCCGTTTGAGATGGAAGGAAGAAGACAGCAGTATATTGCAAAAATGGTCAGTGCTGTAATTGCAATTCTGGTTGTTCTCTTTACTTACAAAGCATATTTTGAAAAAGGAATGCTCGCACCGGTTGATGCTGTATATGTGGCAACTATTGATGCAGGAACTAATATGGCAGTAGCAAAGAACCTGATTATCTGGGCTATCCCTGGAGCACTTCTTCAGGCAATCGGCGGTTCAGGCCGTCAGTTAGGTGTTTTATTTGCGACCGGTCTTCTGATTGCTTCTCCGATGGCTGGTATTACAGTACTCGTTGGTCTTTTGATTCGTTACATTGTAGTTAAGAAATATGGTGATCTTGGACAGAGTAAACTGTATATTCTGGGTGCCGGATTCATTACCGGTGCTGCACTGTACAGCTTCTTCAGCTCTACGATGAACCTTGGAAAGAAACTTAATAAATAAAAATATATATTATAGGAGGAACTTATTATGGAATATCCGGTTGGCGTAGAAATGTCAAACACTTACTTATCATTTGAAGTAACAAGTGCTGCTTTAAAACTGGTACGTGATTTCATGCTTGTAAAAGAGGGTGAAAATGTAGTTATCACCGCTGATACATCTGCAGATTTCCGTGTGGTTGAGGCGGTTGCAGGTGCAGCATATTCAGTTGGTGCAAATCCGGTTATTATTCACTATCCGACTTCCGGAAAAGCGTATGAAGAACCGATTCGCCCGGTTGCAGATGCAGTAGTGCATGCAGATGTATGGATTGAGTTAGCATACTATTGCTCTATGCATACTCCTTGCTTTAGAAAAGCAATGGAGAATGGTGCAAGATTTACTTGCTTAAATGGTATGGATGTTATCATGCTGGTAAATACGGTTGGCCGTGTTGACTATGATGTCCTGATTGAATTTGGTGAGTATCTGACAGATAAAGTTCATCGCTCAAATGAAGTAATTGTTACGGATAAGAATGGAACAAATTTAGTTGGCTACAATCAGGGACGCGGCGTTAAACATTCTGGACAGAGAGCAACCAAGAAGGGCTATCCGGTTATGTTAGGCGGTCAGGTAAGCTGGTGTCCGGTAGAGGAGACTATCAATGGTAAATTAATTTTTGATTCTGCTCTGTTCCCACCGGATACATTAGGTCTTCTTAACAGCAATGTAGAGCTGACCCTGGAAAAAGGTGTTGTAACAAAAATAGAAGGCGGAAAAGATGCTGCTATCTTCGAAAAATGGCTGAATAAATTTAATGACCCGAATATGTTCCGTCTGGCTCATTATTCCATCGGCTTTAACCCGGGCGTAACCAAACCTACCGGACGTATTGTTGAGGATGAGAGACTCTTTGGATGTATCGAGATGGGTATCGGAAGTCAGGGAGCCAGCTTAATGGGAGCTTGCTGGGATGCTGCTGCTCATACAGATGGTATTGTTTCTAAACCGACGATTCTTCTGGATGGCTATAAGCTGGAAGAAAACGGAATCTATGTAGATCCGGAAGCAAGAAAATTCTGTAAAGCACTTGGCGTTGAAGGATATTAATCATTACAATGGTAGTAAACATACCTAAATAATACCTCTAATTGGGAAAGGGCGCTGTCAGAATTGTCAGCGCCCTATTATCTCAAAAGCGTTTATCCTAAATTTTCGTATCAAATTGTATGTACGGGGAGATTATATTTATGGAAAGACAATCTAAAAATGAAAAGCTGCTTCAATATTTTAAAGATATCTGCCTTATTCCGAGACAAACCGGTGACGAGGAAGCGATCAGCCAGTATCTGCTCGATTTTGCAAAAGCCAGAGGCCTGCAGGCAGAACGGGATGCCCATCATAATGTGCTGATTCGGAAACCGTCAACGATTCCTAGATATAAGGGACCAACGGTTATTGTGCAGGGTCATATGGACATTGTCTATGAAAAGAGCGCAGATAGCACTCATAAGTACGAAGATGGTATCCATGTTGTGGAAGAAGATGGCTATTTGAAATCAGCGGATGGAACCTCTCTTGGCGCTGATAACGGACTGGCAGTTGCTTATGCAATGGATTTGCTGGATCGAAATGATCTGCCGCTTCCGGCCCTGGAGATTTTAATTACTTCCAGTGAAGAAGTGGGACTAGAGGGAGTTAAGCATCTGGAACTTACAGATGTCAAAGGAAGCTATCTGATTAATTTGGATGCAGAAGAAGAAGGTGTTTTCTTTACAAGCTGTGCAGGAGGAGTCAGAACCGATCTTTCTCTTCCGCTGAAATATACGGGCTCAACGGAAGATATTACATATACATTAACATTATGTGGATTAAACGGAGGACATTCGGGTCTGGATATAGCTCTTGGAAAAGCAAATGCAATTCAGCTTGTGGGAAGAATTCTTTATCATATTGCTCCATTTGCACGTATTTCTTCGCTGGATGCGCCTGGAAAAGCAAATGCAATTGCATCTAAGGGAACGATTGTTATGCACACATCAAGCCAGGACGAAGAGGCATTATTAAAAGAACTCTCTAAACTGGAAGAAATGCTGAAAGCACAGTTTTCTGAAACAGAAAACCTGTCATTCCGCCTGGAGAAGGAAGAGCAGAAAAAAGAGGTAACTGTGTTTACAGAGGAAACAATGAATTCAATTATCGAGGCAATTACGTTTCTTCCGTGCGGCGTTATCAGCCGAACCAGAGAAAATGTGGAAATGGTACAGACATCTTCTAATATAGGCAGTATGACGATTCAGGATGGAACACTTGAGTTCCTGTGTTCCGGAAGAAGCTCTGTAAAATTAGAAAAAGCACAGTTAAAAGAAAAAATGCAGATATTATCGAAGGCACTGGGAATGAACTGCACCTTCCATGGTGATTATCCGCAGTGGGAATATCGTAAAGAATCTAAACTTCGTGATATTTGTGCGAAGACATACCGTGAGTATTCTGGAAAAGATGCTGTTTTCACAGGAATTCATGCCGGAATTGAATGTGGATATCTGGCAGAAAAACTGGGAGATCATATCGATATGATTTCCTGTGGTGCAAATCTTTATGATGTTCATACACCGCATGAAAAAGCAGATGTGGAATCTTTCTATCGGATGGAAGAAGTAATTATTGCGATCCTTCAGGAGATTGCAAAAGCTTAGTGTTTAGCACAATATAATATATTAAAGCCCCGGAATCAAAAAATTCCGGGGCTTTTGCTGTGCATGTATGAAGTTTTACAGTCTCGCAATCACTGCGTCCACATATTCCTCGGTGGTTGCAGTTCCATGCAGATCTCTTGTCAGGTGCTTTCCTTCTGCCAGAACCTCATCCACAGCCTTGCGGATGCGTCCGGCGGTCTCATTTTCACCTAAGTACTCTAACATCATGCAGGCAGACCACAGGAATGCGGTCGGGTTTGCCAGGTGCTTGCCTGCAATATCCGGTGCGCTGCCATGTACGGCCTCAAACATAGCATAGTCAGAACCGATATTGCTGGATGGAACGAGTCCCAGGCCTCCGATCAGGCCGCTGCACAGGTCCGAAAGAATATCTCCGTACAGGTTCTGCATTACCATAACATCAAACTGGTTTGGATTCATGACAAGCTGCATGCAGGTGTTATCGATGATTTTATCATCACCTTCAATCTCCGGATATTCCTTTGCAATCTCTTTGAAAATGGAAAGGAACATGCCATCGGACATTTTCAGGATATTTGCCTTATGAATACAGGTTACTTTCTTGCGTCCGTTCTTTTTCGCATACTCGAATGCATCGCGGATAATGCGCTCGCTTGCCTGTCTTGTAACAATCTTAATTGCATGAACCGTATCCGGATTTACCTGTTCCTCTACACCAACATAAAGACCTTCTGTATTTTCGCGGAAAATCACGATATCCACATTCTCAAATGGAGTTTTTACGGCCGCGTTGGACTTAACCGGGCGGATATTGGCATACAGGTCATACTGTCCGCGAAGTGTTACATTCAGGGAGCGGAATCCTTTTCCAACCGGAGTCGTAATCGGGGATTTTAAGAGTACTTTGGTGCGCTCGAAGGAAGCATACGCTTCCTCTGGAATCAAAGCACCGTTGCGTTTCCACTCATCCTCACCAACATTGAAAATTTCATATTCCAGCGGTGCATCTGCCGCTTTTAAAATCTTTAACACATTATCAACTAACTCCGGACCGATACCATCGCCGCGAAATACTGTAATTTTATGACTCATTTCTTTATCCTCCTTCTTGATTTTCCCAATCGTAACTGTTCAGTACCTTCACAGTCACGCGCAGTAAATGCGCAGACCTACTGAACAGTTACTTCCAATCTTCATATTTTATCGAAAGCTGCCAGAACAGGCTGACAGCTTTTCGAACAAACATCTTCTCATTCAAGTCGAACATCCCTTACAGAACAACCGCTACAATCAGGTTATATACCGCACAGCAGATAACGCTGATCGGCACTGCCACAAAAAGCAGGCGGTTGAACAGGTGATTTCGGTCTTCCTCGTTTCCGCAGGAACCAAGAATCAGGCTGCCGCCGGATGAGAACGGGCTGATCGCACTGCTCTGTGCACCAAGAATCGTGCAGGCAAAGAGTGCTGCCGGATTTAATCCGGTTGCTGCCGCAAGTCCCGGAATCAGCGGGAACAGGGCTGGTGCTACAACACCGGTTGTAGAACTGAAGAAACTCATAAATGCGCCTACAAAGCTGAATGCCAGCGGAATCAGGGCTGTCGGAACATTGGAACCAATCCATGCAGATAATGCATCAATGGTACCGGCCTGAACTGCAACGGCGATAAGCATGCCGGCTCCGGCAATCATGAGGATGGTGTTCCACGGCACACGTGCGATAACTTCCTTCTGCGGTGCCAGATCAAAGAGCAGTGCGATGATGGTAAAGCAGAATGCCACCAGTCCTACATCAACCTTTCCGGCAATTTTTGCAATCAGCTCATTGCCAGGAACTGCCATCTTTAAGAGCGGGAATACCAGGACAATCACCATCATCAGAATCATTAAATGCAGGGTTGTTTTCTGTTTCTTGTCAAACGGCTCCGGGCGATTGAACGTTACGCCTTTTCCGATACCGCGGTTGCTCTTGAAACCGAAGCGGAAAATTGCAATCAGAATCAGAGAAAATACAATCGCGAAACCAAAAATTTTCATTTCATCTACAAAGGAATTCGTTGCTTCAAATGCCGGTTCTGCTTCATAAGCAGTATCAATCAGACCGCGGAATACGACACCCAGCGAAGCTGTGGGGAAGTTTCCGCCTGCCAGTGCACCGCAGTTGATCGCCACCGCGCCGGTCAGCTTGTCCATCTTTGCTTCCTCACAGATAAGGATGGTAATCGGTGCCAGGAATGCCAGAACGGTAAAGTATGCAGCACCCATAACAGAAAGTACAACTGCTACAAAAAATAATGCAAAAGGAAGCATGCCCGGAAACTTACGGCACATATAGAGAAGACTGGCCGACATTTTTTCAAGGGTTCCATTCACAGCTGCAAAGTTGTAAAACAGTGATACTGACAGGATGACGAACATGGTGCTGACCGGCCAGAAGCCAATCAGTTCTTTTGTTTTCAATCCCATGCCAAAACAACCAATCAGGTATGCAAAGGCAATACAGAAAAATCCCGTATTGATTTTCGTTTTATATCCCAATATAACGGCAACCGCAATGGATGCCACCAAAATTGCACTTAACATATGACGCGTCCCCCTATTCTTCGATGCCCAACAGTTTTGCCGGAATAGTGTGTGTCATATGGTACACGTGTTCTTCCGGAATTCCATGATCTACCAGATACTGCATATATTCTGCCAGCGCCAGCTCCCAATGCGGGTTTTCTGTCTGACCGCCATCGGTATCAACCATGACATTTTTATAGCCAACCTCTTTGATGAGTTCCAGGTTGTCTGCCAGATTGCTCTTATACTTTCCGCCGCCCATGTTCTGTGCATAGCAGCGCTCTAAGATAACGTCATAATCCTTTACCAGGCGAAGCTGATCCTCATGGCTCATGCCTACAATCCACCACTCAGGATGGGTTACAACGATGTTTTTTACTCCCATATCCCGTGCAGCTTCCACAACTGTGAAAATCTCCTCCGGTGCGATGTGAGCGGTTCCCAGTACCGCATTGTGGTCTCGGATCAGTTCCAGCACGGAACGAAGCTCCGGCACGATCTTTCCATCTTTTACGACCTCCACGCTCTGGCTCAGATCCTGGTTCATCTTCTGCATATGGTTCTTCGCCGACTGGGTCGGAAGCCATACCACCTTTGCTCCCAGGCGAAGCGCTACATCGACTGCCTTCGGATTGATGCCGCCGACTACCTTATTTAAGGTAATACTGCCAAACATCGTAAAATTGTTCGTTTTCCCGTGTACAATCTCGTTGTGGCGGTTGCACAGATACGCCCGATCCATCGTGGTTCCCTGATGCGTCTTGATGACGATAGCGCGTGCCCCAACCCGGATCGCCGCCTCCATCAGTTCGAAATCATCATACGCCCTCAGACGCAGATCTGGATTCGTGTGAACGTGCATGTCGATAACACCCTTCATTAAATCCTGTTTCATCTTGCTTATTCCTCCTATTTATAATCGTCCACAGAGGCTTTTTCAAAGCTGCGTTCCCTCGCCGGATTCCGATTCGATTTTCCAGCCGCTGCTTCAGTCTCTGCCATTGATTTTTGCTTGTTTTTATCTTATACTGTTTTTGTTATAGGAGAAAGACAAGATTTGTTATACCAGATATCGGAAATTCCGATATCTCGTGAGGGGGATTCTCATGGATTTAAAGGAACTAGACTATATCGTAACCGTCGCTAACGAGGGAAGCATCTCCCGCGCGGCTGAAAAACTGTTTATGGCGCAGTCGAGCTTAAGCCAGGCGGTCCGTCTGTTTGAGCAGGATCTGGGGACGCCGATTTTCGTCCGTACTGCCCGCGGGGTCCGTCCAACCTCTGCCGGGGAGGCATTTATTTTCCATGCCAGACAGATTTTACAGCAGTACCAGGAGGCACGCAGCGAGGCTTCGGATATTGAAAATTTAAAGGGCGGCACTGTCATTTTCGGCATCAGTACCTACCGGGGAACCTACCTGCTGCCGCCGGTCCTAAAAAAATTCCATGCCCTGTATCCACGGGTTCATGTGGAGATCTGTGAGATGGACAGTATTGATCTGGAAAATAAGATTTTAGAGGGACTTTTAGATCTGGCGCTGATAGCCGCGCCACCGGTTCGGATCAAACACGGTGTGGATTTCCTGATGCGGGATGAGATCATGATCGCCACCACCGCCGACCACCCGGTCATGGCGTTTGCGAAGCCATGTGAATCGGAGCCGGAACAGATGTGGATCGACCTAAAGGACACCGCACCATTTGAGTATATTCTGGGACCGCCCAGCACCGTCCTCGGACGGACTGGCCGCCGCTCCCTGC
Organism: Clostridium sp. CAG:43; assembly: GCF_000434655.1. Classification (NCBI taxonomy): domain Bacteria; kingdom Bacillati; phylum Bacillota; class Clostridia; order Eubacteriales; family Clostridiaceae; genus Clostridium; species Clostridium sp. CAG:43. Next base: position 25,644 of record NZ_FR895118.1, read on the forward strand.
GAGAGGCTGGCGTGGAACCGCTGGGACTCGACACCTACCTCTCCGCCTCCTTCGCTGCGGCGATGGCGCGGGAGGGAGTCGGACTCGCATTCACCTACCGTTCCTGCCGCATCATGCGGGATGAGTTCCGCTATCTGCGGATCGGGAAAGATGGTATTTTCCTCGATCTGGCGCTCGCCTGGCCCGCTGGAAAATACCGCTCGCGGGCGGCGATGGCGCTCGCGAAGCTGTTTCAGGAGATGGCGCCGGAGCTGCTGAAGCGGTGAGCTTTTTTACCCCAACTCTTCCGGCAGTGCCTCAAAGAAAATATCCTTCCAGGCACGTTTCAGCTGTTTTTCATGAACTACATAGGGCTGCACTCCAATATATTTAGGAACGTTATCACTGACCAGGGATTTAGCGACTGCAAGAGCGGCCGCTTTTCCCTGGTCATATGGTCTCTGGGTGCTGAGTCCTTTTACAAATCCTTGATTCATTTCTTCTGCAATCTCAAAATCCAGATCTGTGGTAAAGACAGCAATATCTGTCCGGTTCAAAGCTTTCAGGGCCTTGATGACGAGCAGGGCGGGGCGGTCCCAGCTCACATAGAGCGCCTGGATATCCGGGTGCTCGTTTATCATCTCATAGCATACCTTGTAGGCATTTTCAATTTGAATAAATCCCTTTCTGGCAGTGATTTCAATGTCGGGATAGGATTCCCTTAATATTTTTTCGGCACAGTTATCACGCTCGGTAGTGCCGTAAAACATGGCACCGTGGATGATGAAGCCGACTTTGGCGTGCAATTTTTCTTTCAGATATTCACCGATCATGCGCCCTGTATTGGTGCCATTTTCCCGCTCATTGACGGAGATACAGGAGACGTAATTGTTCCGGTTGAAATTCTGCGGGACATTGCTTAAAAAGACCAGCCGCGTCATTTTGGATAATTCCTGAAATGCCGGACCCGTCTGGACATCGTCGGTGGGGATGGCGATGACGGCGTCCGGGTGTTGCATTTTGATGCTTTCGAGCTGCATATTCTGGAGGGCAGGATCAAAATGGGCGTCCATGGTGGAAATAATATCGATTCCGTACTGCTCCAGTTCATCCCGGATGCCTTTCTGATGCAGGGCAGCCCAGGCAGTTCCGGTGTAGTGGAAGGAAATGGCGACGCGGTAATTTCCGGTTCGCAAAAGCTGTTTTTCCTCCTTGGAGAGCCGGATGCTGTCCGGAGATACGGCGTGTTCACCGAGCGGTCCGTTGTCGATGATCCGGGTGGAATCGCGCAAAATCAGCTCTACATCTGCGTAGTGGGTCAAAGGTGCGCCGGAGAGGTGGTTGATCTCGTCAAAGAGTGCCTGCGAGGCGAGTTTTGCCATCTGGTCGATATCCCGGTGGATGCAGGATAGCGGTGGGGCGGTCAGCTCGCACCAGAGCATATCGTCAAATCCGATGATGGAAATATCGCGCGGACAGTCTTTTCCCAGCTCCCGCAGCGCCTTGAGAAGAAACATAGTCAGCCGGTTTCCACCGGCGATGATGGCGGTGGGGAGATACCGGGTGATGCTTTTCTGAATATTCAGGCTGATGGTATCACTGGACTGATACAGATTGATCTCTGCGATGCAGGAACTGCTCAGGGTATGGTTGGTGGAGAGAAGTGCCCGCTCATATCCGGCAATCTTGTCCTGTTTGGCGAGGCTGTCTGTTTTTTCTACCAGAAACAGCACATTTTCGTGTCCGCTCTCAAAAAAATAGGAAGTAGCGGAGTGAAATGCTTTGGTGTAATCAAAAAGAATCCGCGGTGTGACATCGTCATCGATGAAACGTTCGACACAGACAAACGGGATACCGGATTCATATAGAAATGAATAGGCAGCCGGATTGCTGCTTGCCGGGGAGAGAAAGATGCCGATGGTCTTGGCACTGGAGATTAAGTTTTGCAGGATGCTTTTCTCCTCTTCCGGGCTGTCGTTGGTGGCGGCGGTGTAAAACTGATAGCCCTGGCTGGTCGCGTAGGACTGCAGCTGATTGCACAGATCGCAGTAGAGCGCGCTCTTGATATTTGGAAAGACAGCGACAATCTGTGAACTGCGTCCGCTGCGGATTTTACGCACCTTTTTTTTGATTTTTTCAGAATATCCACTTTCTTCAATAATAGCTTCAATTTTATCCACCAGTTCCGGGCTGACATAGCGTGTATGGTTGATAACATGGGAAACGGTGGCGATGGAGACGCCTGCCTTTGCTGCGATTTCTTTGATGGTCATAAAACTCCCCCTTGCTGGTGCGGACTTAGTCCGTCTGTTCCTGCGCGGCAGGATTTGGATTTGCCGCAGTTTTGTGTTTCTGTTTTTTGATTATAGCACAAAAATAGGAGCAAAACGATAAGATAAATAAAATTTACGTAAAAAATTAAAAAGAACAGTAGAAATGCATAAATATCAATAAAATAGGATGAATATATCGCCGAAATTAGTGCAATATGCCAAAAGAGTATTGACGAGAGGGCATGGAATAGAGTAATATCTAGATATCAGACAGGGAGACTCCTTCCAGAGAGAAAAATTTTTACGTAAAAATAAAAAGAAAACTATAACAATCCGTTTGAAATGCACTAAACAGTGATGAAGTAAGAGGAGGATCAGATTTATGAAAAAAAGTCTTAGATTTACAGCAGCAGGTCTTTCAATTTGCATGATGGCAGCAATGCTGGCAGGATGCAGCTCTTCCAGCAGTACCGATACAACAGCGGCAGCTGATGCTTCTGAGGCAGCGGCAGATACGCAGGAAGCTGAGGCAAAGACCAGCGATTTATCGTTTGCATTCTGTACGAATACTTTAAACAATACTTTCCAGAGTTCCATTGATGCAAAGCTCAGCGAGCTGTGCAAGGAAAACGGCATTTCCTACACCTGCCTGGATCCGGATTATGATTTAAACAAGCAGCTCAGCCAGTTATCTGACTGTGCAAACAGCGGTTACGATGCAGTGTTTGTTATCCCGGTTGACTCCGCAGGTATTACCTCCGGACTGGCTGAGATTGCAGACGCAGGCATTCCGATTTTCAACGTAGATACCGCAGTCATCGATGATGATATCGAACAGTTCGTGACACAGTTCGTTGGAACCAACGCATACATGGCAGGTCAGTTAGTGGGCGAGCAGATGACGAAAGATTATCCGGATGGCGCAAAGATTGCAGTTCTGGATTTCCCGTCCAATGAAAGCTGCGTGGATCGTGTCAATGGTTTCCTTGAGGGTCTTGGCGATCAGAAAGATAAATTTGAGATTGTAGCACAGCAGGATGGCGGTGCAGCGCTCGATCAGTCGATGGGACTGGCTGAGGATATCATCACAGCAAACCCGGATCTGGAAGCGTTCTTCTGTATCAATGACCCGTCTGCCCTGGGTGCGGCAGCAGCTATCAAGGCAGCAAACAAGACCGGCGAGATCGGTGTATATAGCATCGATGCATCCCCGGATGGAAAACAGGCACTCTTAGACGGCGAGTTCACCGCAGTTGCATGCCAGGTTCCGCTTCAGATTGCAGAATATGCATTTGACGCAGCTGAAAAATATGTAGGCGGCGACACCACAATCGATGAGAAGAAAGTATATCTGGATTCCCATCTGGTAGAGAAAGAAGAGGCAGAGAAGACTCTGAACGACTGGCAGTAATGAACTGCGAGGAAGCTTAACAGTTACGTGAAATAAAATAAAACAAGGAAAATGCGGCGATGGGGTTCATTGCCGCATTTCTAAAAAACGGAGGGTTCTATGGGAAAAACAATTCTGGAAATGATAGATATCAAGAAAAGTTTTTCCGGGATCTATGCATTGTCAGGGATCAATTTTTCCCTGGAAATGGGCGAGGTTCATGCGCTTCTGGGAGAAAATGGAGCGGGTAAATCAACGCTTATCAAGGTCCTTGGAGGAATTTATAAACCGGACAGCGGAACAATCAAGATTAATGGTCAGGAAGTTGAGATAAATGGTGTTTCGGACGCCCAGGAGAAAGGAATCGGAATCATACATCAGGAGATCGTCCTGGTTCCGTATCTGACGGTCGCGCAGAACCTGTTCCTGGGACGGGAAATCAAGACGAAATTCGGCACCGTGGATATGCGGGAGACGAACCGCCGGGCAGGCGAGATGCTGGCAAACCTCGGGGTCAATATCCACCCGGATACGCTGGTAGAATCTTTGACGATCGCCCAGCAGCAGATGGTTGAGATTGTAAAGGCGGTATCCTTCGACGGACGGATCATCGTCATGGACGAGCCGACGTCCTCCCTTTCCAATGACGAGGTAGAACAGTTATTTGGAATCATTGAGAGATTAAAAGCAAAACAGGTAAGCATTATATATATTTCCCACCGTATGGAAGAACTGTTCCGGATCTCGGATCGGGTTACCATCATCCGCGATGGAGCCTATGTGGGAACGAAAAAAACATCGGAGACGAATGCGAACGAGCTGGTAGCCATGATGGTAGGACGGGAGTTAGAGAGCTTCTATGCTAGAGATTACAACGATCTGGAACATGCAGAAACAGCATTGGAAGTGAAGAATTTAACCTGTGAGGGTGTGTTCTCAGATATCAGCTTCCGGGTAAGAAAGGGAGAGATCCTGGGATTTGCGGGTCTGGTCGGAGCCGGACGAAGCGAGATCATGGAATGTATCTTTGGAGCCAGAAAATACCAGAGCGGAACCATTCTTTTAAATGGAAAGGAAGTCCGCTTCACGACACCGATCCAGGCAATCAAGGCGGGCATCGGACTGGTGCCGGAGGATCGGAAAAAACAGGGACTTGTCCTTGGCAATACGGTCGGTTTTAACCTCACGCTGGCATCGATTGACTCTTATATTAACGGAATTGCCATCAGCGACCGGAAATGTCAGGAAGTGATTGATTATTATAAAGAAAAGCTTCATATCAAGGCAGTGGCAGACCGGGTGGAACTGGTGGAAGCGGGAAGCCTTTCCGGCGGAAACCAGCAGAAGATTGTCCTTGGAAAATGGCTGGCAATCAAGCCGGATGTCCTGATTCTGGACGAGCCGACGAGAGGCGTCGATGTCAATGCGAAGTTTGAGATTTATTCCGTTATTAATGAGCTGGCGAAGGCGGGTATCGCCGTTATCATGGTATCCAGCGAGCTGCCGGAGATCATCAATATGTGCGATAACGTATGTGTCATCAAGGCGGGAAAAATGACGGGAATGCTCGGAAGAGATGAACTGGATCAGGAGAGAATCATGCAGTATGCAGCAGGAGGCGAAGAGTGATGAACGGAAAGAAAAGTACAGCAGGCAATTCGGTACTCTCGGTATTTACCGGAAATACAGGAATTATTGGAGTGCTGGTTATCTTATGTGTGGTAGTCGCACTGGCAACCGATAAATTTTTGACACCGAGCAATATCATTTCAGTGCTCAGACAGATTTCCATTAATACATATATTGCACTGGGAATGACGTTGATTATTATTCTCGGACACATCGATCTGGCAGTTGGCGCGATCGTAGCGATGAGTGGAACTCTGACCGTAGGATTTGTAGTTAATCAGGGACTTCCGATTGGCGTGGCGATTGCGGCTGGCATCATCATCGGTGTTGTGGCTGGTCTGATTGATGGTATGGTTGTATCGAAATTCCGTGTTCCGGCATTTATCATTACGATGGCAATGATGAATGTCTGCAACGGTATCGCGTATGTATATTCGGGCGGACAGTCCACCCGTATTACGGATAAGTTTTTCATTGCAATCGGAACGGGTTATCTGTTTAACATTATTCCGCTGCCGGTTGTCTATATGGTTATTTTAATTATCGTATTTAGTTTTCTGCTTTCTAAAACAAAATTTGGTACCTATGTGTATGCAATCGGCGGAAACCGTGAGGCGGCGCGTCTCTCAGGTGTTCCGATCAAGAAAGTCGAGAGCATCGTGTTTACATTGTCGGGCGCCCTGGCGGCGTTTGCAGGTCTGGTTCTGGCATCGAGAATGTATTCCGGACAGCCGTCCGTCGGAAGTGGCTATGAGATGGATGCGATCGCAGCCTGCGTCCTCGGCGGAACCTCGATGGCAGGCGGACGCGGACGTATCAGCGGCACAGTATTCGGTGCGATGGTAATCGGTATTATTTCCAATGGTCTGAATCTGATCGGCGTCAGCTCCTACTGGCAGCTGATTGTAAAAGGTCTGATCATTGCCTGCGCGGTTGTACTGGATTCCCAGAAGGGCAATCTGGCACTCCTCAGAAAAAAGAAATGATTCCAAGAGCACATTTAGAAAGGCAAGGAGAGAAGAATGGACTTTTTCAGAAAAATGTCATTTGCGGATTCGACCGGTGACGCGATTCCGTTTTATCATGAAGGTAAATATCATATTTTTTCACTGACATCCCCGCCAGGAACCACGGTATATCCGGCGAGACTGCGTACTACCTGGAGCCACTCTGTTTCGGAGGATCTGGTGCACTGGGAGGAGTTGCCGACAGCACTGTATCCGGGCGAGGGCGATGAGCCGGATGCGTCCGGCGTGTGGACGGGCTCGGTTATCTACGGCGAAGGAAAATATCACGCATTCTATACGGGTTACTGCCTGACGGCAGAATATCAGCAGACGATCTGCCATGCGACGAGCGAGGATGGTATCACCTGGACGAAGGATGCGGCAAACCCGGTTATCACGCCGATGATAGAGTTATATGAAAAGCTGGACTGGCGTGATCCGTATGTATTTTATAATGAGGAAGATAAATGCTACTGGATTCTGATCTCGGCGAGACGGCTGGATATGCCGGTGACAAGACGCGGCTGTATCGTCCTGTACCGCTCGAAAGATCTGGTAAACTGGGAGTATTATGGTCCGTTGTATTCGGCAGGCAATACGAATTGTCCGGAATGCAGCGAGATGTACAAGATAGGCGATACCTGGTATCTTTCCTATTCCCGCTTTTCCGAGTTTGTCAACACGATTTACCGCACTTCCAAATCTCCGTTTGGACCGTGGAAAAAGCCGAAGAAAGACGGCATCGGCGGACGCCGCTTCTATGCAGCTAAATCCATGCAGGATGATAACGGGCGCCGTTTCTACTTTGCCTGGGCGCATGACCGTGCAGAAAACAGCGACCGCGGCGAGTGGTACTGGGGCGGCACGTTCTGTATTCCGCATGAGGTCGTTGCAACGTCAGACGGACAGCTGGATGTGAAGCTTCCGGAAGAGTATGTAAACTGCTTTAAAGAGAAAGTTGACTGGAAATACCTTCCGGTCATGGGAGAATATAAGCTGTATGGAGATACAACGGTTGAGCTGGATGGATGCGGGACAACCTCGTATGGTTTCCTGGAGCAGCCGGAAGAAAAGTTCCTGTTTACCGGCACGGTGATCCCGAAAGAAGCGAATGATTCCTTCGGAATCCTGTTGAAATCCGACTGGGAAGCAAGCGGCTGCCTGTTCTTAGAGTTTGATGTGGCGATGCAGCGAGTGTCCCTTCTGTCCTTGCCGATGGGAGTTGACCCATTCTGGGAGCAGTCCTGCCAGGCAGTTCCGAAGGCAACCGAACCGGGACCGGATGGCGTTCGGGTGGCTGAGAAGACCTTTGAGATTAAAGATGGACAGGCAATTGATGTAAAGATTTCGGTCGATCATGATATGGTTGAGGTGTTCGTGGGCGAGCAGGTGGCATTTACCTATCGTATTTTCCGGAAACCGGAGTACGAGCTCGGTCTGCTGGCGCAGGACGCGAAAGTAGAATTTGCAAATATCGCGATTCGGAAGTAAAATTCCTTGTGAGAGACGAACGGATGTGGCTGTCCGCCTGTGAGAGGGCTGGATGGCGGCACCATTGATATAACTTGTAATACGGAGGATGATTCGTATGAGAATAAAAACAGACATCACAGCGCTGGGAGAGCTTCTGATTGATTTTACTCCAGCAGGCGTTTCACAGCAGGGAATGCGTCTGTTTGAGCAGAATCCGGGAGGTGCGCCGGCCAATCTGCTGGCGGCGGCTGCGAAATTTGGAAGGAAGACAGCATTTATTGGCAAGGTGGGTAAGGATATGCACGGTGATTTCCTGAAGGAAACCCTGATCCGGGCAGGTATCAATACGGACAACCTGATTCAGGATGAGAAGTATTTTACCACGCTTGCATTTGTAAGCTTGAAAGAAAACGGGGAGCGCGAATTTGCCTTTGCGAGGAAGCCGGGGGCAGATACGAATCTGTGCATGAAAGAGATCGATCCGGAGATCTTGGAAAATACGAGAGTATTTCATGTCGGATCCCTGTCGCTGACCGATGATCCATCCCGGACGGCAACATATGAGGCGATCAATATTGCTAGAAACAGCGGTGCGGTGATTTCCTACGATCCGAACTACCGGGCGGCGCTCTGGAGTGATCCGGAGACCGCACAGCTTCGGATGCAGTCGCTGATTCCCTATGTAGATATGATGAAGATTTCGGATGAAGAAACCTCGCTTCTGACCCCGTATCAGGACCCGGAGGAAGCGATTCAGTATCTGCTCCGTCAGGGGGTGCACCTGGTGGCAGTGACGCTCGGAAGAGATGGCGCCCTGATCGGCAATGAAAATGGAATCATAAAAGCAGAGGGCTTTTCCTCCCATGCGGTCGATACAACCGGCGCTGGTGATTCCTTCTGGGGAGGTTTTCTCGCCTCCTATCTGCAGGAAGAAACCTCGCCGGAACACCTGACCCGGGCGCAGATGATTCAGTTTGGCAGGGTCGGCAACGCAGTGGCAAGCCTGTGCGTCGAACGCCGCGGCGGAATCTCGGCAATTCCGGAGATGGAGGAGATTGAAGAGAGGCTGAGAGGCTAGAAGAAAAGATGGAGTAAGTAGTTGGTAACTAGTCTCAGATTGGTCATCTGTGAATGACACAAAACCCCAGAGAGCGGCAACTCTCTGGGGTTTTGTTGTGTAACCGTTTGGATATATTAATATTCCTCCACATGCAGCAGATGATGTGCACGATCGGATAACGGAGCTTCAAGATACTCGTCATACAGTGTCTGAACGGCCTGGTTTTCATGGCTGAAGCGGATTGCGCTGTTTACATCATAAGCACGCAGGCAGTGATCGCGGTCTGCACAATCCTTCGGCTTATTCTGGAAGGATGGGCGGATCGGCTGACCGCCGCCGTTGATACAGCCGCCCGGACATGCCATGACTTCAACGAAATCATAGTGGCATTCGCCGCGTTTCATCGCCTGAATGAGGCGTCTGGCCTCTCCTAGGCTGCTGAGTGCTGCACAGTGCAGTTTCACACCCTTGATATCGATTTCCAGTTCCTTAAAGGAACCGATCTGGCGCAGAACCTTCAGCGGACTCTGTTCGCCGATCTCCGGATTTTCACCGGTTACGGTGTGGTAAGCGGTACGAAGAGCTGCTTCCAGTACACCACCGCTGGCACCGAAGATCACACCAGCTCCGGTTGCTTCACCGAGAGGATCGTCAAAATCGCACTCCGGAAGTCTGGATACATCGATATGATCGGCCTTGATGAGACGGCATATCTCACGGGTGGTCAGAACATAATCAATATCCTGTCCAGTTCCGGCGCTGTCCATACCCGGAAGAGTCAGTTCGCGCTTCTTGGACATACACGGCATGATGGAAACACAGGTGATATTTTCCGGTGCAATGCCTTTTTTCTGTGCAAAATAAGTTTTGATGACAGCACCGAACATCTGCTGCGGGGACTTGGCAGTGGAAAGCTGCGGCAGAAGCTCCGGATACTGGCTCTTTGCAAAGCTGACCCAGCCAGGGCAGCAGGAGGTGAACATTGGCCAGCTGTATTTATCCGGCTGCTGTAAACGGGCTAAAAGCTCGTTGCTTTCCTCCATGATGGTCAGATCGGCTGCAAAGTCAACATCGAATACATAGTCAAATCCAACGGATTTTAAGGTGGATACGAAACGTCTGTCAGTAGCAAATTCCGGGGAAAGACCAAATTCTTCACCCCATGCGGCCCGGACAGCCGGAGCGACAACTGCTACGGTTACCTTGTCATCATTTGCCAGTTCACCGTGGATACCATTGATGGCTTCCACATCATCCCGCTCCTGGAGAGCGGCCGTCGGG
>NZ_FR895118.1:35748-38576 GCF_000434655.1 Clostridium sp. CAG:43
GTCGGGCAGTGGGTAACGCACTGTCCGCAGAGAGAACAGTCGGATTCTTTGATTTCCAGATTGTGGGAAACATCGACGGTTGTATGGGAACCGGTTCCGGACACATCCCAGATATTTAAGGTCTGGATCTTGTCGCAGATCTGGACGCAGCGCATGCATTTGATACATTTTCCCGCATCGCGGATCAGTGGGAAAGTGGAAGTCCAGATCATTTCCGGATATTCGTTTTTATAACGGTCAACGGTCAGGTTCAGATCACTTGCCACCTGTTTTAATTCACAATTAGAGCTGCGCACACAGGTGGGACAGTTGGTGTGATGCTGGGAAAGAAGCAGTTCCACGTTGATCTTGCGGGCTTCGCGGACCCGCGGGGAGTTTGTGAGAATCTCCATGCCTTCCTGAACCTGGTTGTTGCAGGAGGTAACGAGATGGTGGATTCCCTTCACTTCTACAACACAGACACGGCAGGCACCGATCTCATTGATATCTTTCAGATAGCAAAGATAAGGAACATGAAAACCGTTGTCGCGGCAGGCGTCCAGAATCCGGGTTCCGGCAGGAACCTGCAGCGGTATATTATTAATTTTGATGGATACAAGATTCGTATTTACCATGATGTGGTCCGCCCTCCTTTGAAGTTTCCATAACCGAAGTGATCACAGCGCAGGCAGCGTCTGGCTTCCTGGCCAGCCTCCTTGAGGCTCATGCCGCATTCGGTAAGTGTAAAGTCACATTTGCGTTCTCCGGCAGGACGTTCTGTCAGGTTGACACGTCCGCAAGGAGTACGGTCGGAGAGATCCGGTTCCGGAATCTTCACATCGCAGGTAATCTCATGATTGTAGCCGAGATACTGATCAATGTTGGCAGCGGCTACTTTGCCGGCAGCGATTGCACGGATTACAGTTGCCGGTCCGGTTGCACAGTCGCCTCCGGCGAAAATACCCGGCATATTCTGAATGGAGGTCCATCCGGTTGCCTGGATGATGCCCCATTTTGCGTCGATACCCTGTTCTACGAAGTAACGGCTTTCGATGCCCTGCCCCACAGCTGCGATGACGATATCACATTCAACCGGGATAGAGTCGGTGCCGATAGCCTTCGGTGAAGGACGTCCGCCGCGGATTTCTCCCGGCATCTGCTGGCTTACCCAGAGAGCTTTTACCTGGCCGTCCTCGTCTGCTTCAATCCGCTCTGGTGCGTAAAGTTCCATGATCTCTACGCCTTCAGCCATGGCACTTTCAACCTCTTCCGGAAGAGCTGTCATATCAGCTTTGCGGCGTCTGTAGGCAACTGCCACCTTGTCTGCACCCAGGCGGACAGAAGAACGGGCTACGTCCATGGCTACGTTGCCGCCGCCGATGACACAGACCTTCTTTCCGGTAAGATCCGGATATTTGCCGTCGCCGATAGCACGGAGGAATTCGACAGCGGAGATAACACCGCCGGCATCTTCTCCCTCAATACCAATCTTTTTATCACTATGAGCGCCGATGGCGATGTAGATAGCATCATATTCTTTGCGGAGTTCATCCAGAGACAGCTGTCCTGGATCGTTTCCGACCGAAGTTTCAAGACGGACTTCCACACCGGTTTCCAGAATGACATTGATATCATCCTGCAGGCGTTCTCGTGGCAGGCGGTAGCTTGGAATTCCGTACAGCAGCATGCCGCCGAGTTTCTTGCGTTTTTCAAATACAGTGGTCTGATGTCCCATCAGCTGCAGATAATAAGCAGCGCTCAGGCCGCTGGGGCCGCCGCCGATGATCGCGATGCGCTTGCCGGTGGAGGTTGGACAGGCCGGTGCCGGTACATATCCTGCCATATCCACAGCTACACGTTTGATACCGCGGATATTGATAGAATTATCCAGCATGTTGCGGCGGCAGCGGGACTCACATGGATGTTCGCATACCAGCGCACAGGCGGTTGGGAATGGGTTGTCCTTGCGGATCAGGCGGACTGCATCGGCATAGCGTCCTTCGCCGGTCAGGGCGATGTAACCCGGAATATCAACTCCGGCCGGGCACAGAGCTACGCAGGGAACCGGCTGATCAAGATTACTGCGGCAGCGGTTGTGTAAGATATGTTCCATAAAATCCTCTTTGAAGCCGTCCAGTCCTTTTAAAACCATCTGGGCAGCGGTATAGCCGATGGCACAGTCAGCCGTGCTTTCGATGACACGGGCTGTTTCCTCCAGCATGGTTAAATGCTTCATGGTTCCTTTTCCGTTCAGGATGTCTTCCAGAAGATTGGAGAGCTGCGCGAGACCGATTCGGCAGGGAACGCATTTGCCGCAGGTCTGTGCATGGCACATTTTTAAAAATGCAGCGGTCAGGTCGACAGGACAAAGACCTGGCGGGCTGGCGATGATGCGCCGTTCCAGATCCTTGTAAAGCCCCTCTACGACATTCTGAGCCTCGCTGTTAGTAGGTATAACGAGTCTGCTCATAAGGTATAAACTCCTTTCATAAATGTGAAATAAAATGCGTTATATTTTTCGATGCAATTATGTGTTTACTATAACATAAAACGAGCGAAAAACACAAGGTATTTATTGCAAAATATCTAAAAAAAGAAATGAAAGTGAGGTAAAAACAGATAAAATAGATAAGAAAGATAGGTATAAAGTGTGAAAAAATGTTGAATATATAGCTGCGGTAATTTCATGACAATTAAAAAGTGATGAAATTGTGGATTGTCTACAATTGAAATATCATATTTATGAAAATCATAACCATATATATGAAAATAATAGGGTGAAAATTCTATGATATTTTTGGCTTTACAGACGTTCAGTAAAAAAACGGCAGGAGCCATCAAGCTGCGCT
>NZ_FR895118.1:38586-40608 GCF_000434655.1 Clostridium sp. CAG:43
CATCAAGCTGCGCTCCTGCCGTTGGGTCCGCCCTGACTGTTTTTGTTCAGTCCGCAGGCGTGTTCAAATTCGCGAAGTTTCTGTTCTGCCTCGGGGGTCAGATGGTTCGGGACATCGATCTGGACCGTCACGTACTGATTGCCATGGATGGACGGATTCTTCATGGAAACAATGCCTTTTCCCTTTAATTTAATCTTGGTTCCCGACTGCGTCCCGGCTGCGATCTTGCACAGGACATTGCCGTACAGGGTGGAAACCAGCGCCTCACCGCCGAAGACTGCGGTGGTAAACGGAATGCGGACGGTCGAGTAAACATCCATCTCCTTGCGCTCCCATCCCGGTTTCGCGGTGACGGTGATATTTAAAAGAAGATCGCCCNNNAAAAGAAGATCGCCCGCCTCGCCGCCGCTCGTTCCCGGCATGCCTTTTCCTTTCAGACGGATAGATTTACCGGTATCGATGCCCGCTGGGATGTGAACCTGTAAAGACTGGCGCTTGCCGGTCTGTGGGTTCTGCAGAGTGATGAGCTTCTCGCAGCCGGATACGGCTTCATCAAAGCTTATGGTTACATCGGACGTGAGGTCAGAACCTTTCTCACGGAAGTCGGCGCTGTGAAAGCCCTGACTGCCGCCGAAGCCGCCAAAGCCAGACCCGCCGCCAAAATGAGCGCTAGAACCGCCAAAACTGGAACCACCGGTAAAATGAGTCCCAGAGCCGCCAAACCCGGAACCGCCCGTGAAATGTCGGCTGCGGGAACTGCCGCCCGAACTCTTGCCGTGGAACATGCCGCCAAACATATCTCCAAAAATGTCACCCATATCGTCCAAGTCATCCCCGGTAAAATGGTATTCTGCATAACCGCCCGGACCGCTCTGATAGTGCCAGGCACCGCCCTGACCGGTACCGCCAAAGCCGGAGCCAAATGAACCATTTCCAGAAGCGCCGGCACCGCCAGCTCCGCCGTATGCGGCGCTGTTCGGGTCAAATGCGGCGTGACCGAAGCGATCGTAGAGTTTCTTCTTTTCTGGATCACTTAAGATCGAATAGGCTTCGTTGACATCCTTAAACATCTGCTCTGCCTGGGGATTACCGGCATTGGAATCCGGGTGATACTTTTTGGCAAGTTTCCGGAATGCCTTTTTGATCGTCTCCGCACTGGCGTCCCGCTTTATCCCCAGTATGTCATAATAGTCTCTTTTCTCTGCCATCGATTATCACCTCCGTAGATGCAGTGATTTAAGTTTCAATTATTTAGGTTATGATAAAAGATTGGGTATGATAGAAGCTGCCGCATTCCTGCGACAGCTCCTGAAGCTATCTGGCTGCTGGCAACACAATGTGTGAGCCACAGCTGCCTATTTGATTATTAACCTTCGATGGAAACGAAATGCTTCTCTTCAACCGCTTTCTTTTCCAGCTCTTTCGGGAAGGTCAGGGTCAGTGTGCCATTTTCAAATTTGGCATGGATATCCTTTTCTTCCAAGTTCTCGCCGACGTAGAAGCTTCTGCTTACATTGCCGCTGTAGCGTTCCTGGCGGATATATTTAACGGTTTTCTGCTCGGCTTTAGCGTCCTTCTTAGAAGCATCTGCTTCTGCGGTCGTTGCATCCTTCTGATTCTCCTCCGGCATATCTTTCGATGTAACTTCTTTCGAACCGCTGACGGTCAGATAGCCATCTTTCAGCTCAATCTGAAGTTCGTCTTTCTTAAATCCCGGCAGGTCGATGGAAACTTCATAATCCTTATCGGTTTCCTTGACATCCGTCTTCATCAGCTGGGAAGAGGAAGCGCCATACAGTCTCTGGTTAAAGCTCGGGAAAGAAAAATCCATCCAGTTATCAAAGTTATCAAATACACTATTATTAAAAATGCTCGGCATATACATAAGTCATCTCTCCTTTTCGTATTATCTTAACATCTATGTGAAAACATCGGTGGCAACAAGCTCGTTCTCATTTCCTTGTTCCTTCCCTTTGTTCTAGCTGTAATATAACACACATAATTAGCACTGTCAAGAGGTGA
>NZ_FR895119.1:0-1437 GCF_000434655.1 Clostridium sp. CAG:43
CTGCTTAACTCAAGGTTCTGTATGGAAGCATTCGTCATTATTAATTGAAATCTATTTTCTCCTGAACTAGTAACCGTTATACCGTGCTGCTTCAATAAATTCATTACGTCGTTGCGAAGACTAGAAAACCCACTCTCATTATAGGCAAGATTTTTAAAAGATTCCCCTTCTTCAAAATTTACACTTAACACAACATTATTAGGATCATACGCCGTCAACGCCGCCTGGTCTCCCGTCACAGACACTTCCACCACCAGTGCGTCTACATCTTCCGCCAGTTCATATGCCTCCGGCAGCTCTGCTGCAAACTCATAGGTGCCTTCCAGCGGCCAGCAACCTTCTTCATCCTGCACATACTCGTTACAGCTCCAGCCAGTGATCGGAAGTTTTTCCTCTTTACCAGCTTCGCTTTCTTCTCCGACCTGGGCAATAATAGCCTGTGGTAAGTACTCCGTGACCTCTTCGAAGGATGGCTGGGCTTCCTCGGTAACTCCGCTAAGCTCTAATTTGCCATCCAGCAGATTCTCTTCCGGATCATACCAGGACCAGGAGAAGATCTGGGACTTCACAGCCGGTATCACTGTTCCGCCTGGAACTGTCGTATCTTCCATATCCGATGGTGTACTGACGGAAGGTGCATCCTCCTGTTTCTCGTCATCCTCTGCTTTGTCGGCAGAATTCTTCTGATCGTTGGTTTCTTCATCATCCGGCCCGGTTTCAGAATCGTCCTCGTTCGTACCGGAAGACACGGCTGTATTCCGTATGCATCCGCTTTCTACAGTGCAGATGTGGGTACATTCCGTCGGCTCTTCTCCTATCTGGGACGAGGTTGCTTCCTCATCCGGCTCGCCGTAGCACTCCTCGGTATGCACATGGACACATTTTTTCTTCTCCGTCTTCTGCGGCATATCCGCCCATGCTGTATTTCCAAATAATGTCGATACTGCCAATGTCATTGTCAGACACATCGCTGCCGCCCTTCGTATACCTTTCATTCTCCCATCTCCTCTCTGTTTCCCTTTCATCTCTTTTGACGCCCATGAAGATTCATTCTCTTGATGTTATTATTAAACAATTTTCAAAAAATTTCAATAAACCGTACACAATATATGTTTAATACCGTCATTTATATGATTTCCCGATTTTCATTGTGAATTTCGTTACCTGCTATCTCCATCCCGCCCCAGATACTCCCACACAAACCGCGATACTTCCGCCTTTTTATGGTACCTCTCCCGCACCGCATATACATGCAGCCGGGTCTTTGCACGCGTCATTGCCACATAGAACAGACGTCGTTCTTCCTCCATATCCTCGTCCAGCATCGCGCGGCTGTGCGGCGTGATGCCTTCATTGGCATCGAGAATATAGACAATGGGAAATTCCAGCCCCTTGGCACTGTGCATCGTCGCGAGCGTGATCGCGTCCGTCTCCGTC
>NZ_FR895119.1:1461-7179 GCF_000434655.1 Clostridium sp. CAG:43
CGCTGCGCCGCCTGCCGGAGCAGTTCCTCCTTGTACGCCTCGATGTGTGCAAACCACTCGTCAAAGGTCTTGAAACCCGCCGCACTTTCTTTTAATTCATCGGCAGTCTCTAAAAGTTCCTCCGGCCGCATCCGCCGGAATGCCGCATACTCGATCAGATATTCGTCGTATCCCATGCCCTGGCGGATATAATTGACGGCTGCCAGAGGTGACATCCGGGCGATGGCCCGCAGATCCCCTTCCAGACTCTCGATCCGCTCGGCAATCCAATCCTTATCCACATAGAATGCCTTCATCTTCTCGAACGAAACCGTCTCGTCCGGCATCGCATCCCGGCTGATATACCGCTTCGGACGGTTGATGACCTGCAAAATATCTTCCCGCGCCCGGCTTCCCATGGCGATCCGGATATAGGTCAGGATATTTCGCGAAATCCAGTGTTCATAGAGGTTCGGCACCGTATCCCTTGTCCGGAAGGGAAGGTTGTATTCCATCAGCTTTTCCATCAGAAAACGAGGACCAGCATTGGTCCGGTATAAAACTGCGATATCCCCCGGCCGCACTCCCGACTGCAGATACAGCTGTATCTCCCTGGCAATGGCCAGATTTTCTTCCCCCGGATCTTGCCAGAGCTTCGTGATCACGTTCTTCCCATGACGTCCCGTTGTATGGATGGCCTTTGAAAAACGTTTCTGGTTCTCTCCGATCAGCCGCAATGCCGGTGCCACGATCTCCTCGGTACTGCGGTAATTCACATCCAGAAGAATCCGTCCGGCACCCGGATAATCCCGCTCAAACCCCAGCATAATCTCCGGTTTGGCCCCACGAAACCGGTAAATCGACTGATCATCATCGCCCACGATAAAAAGATTATCTTCCGGCTTGGCTAACATCCGCACGATCTCATATTGAAGCCGGTTGATGTCCTGAAACTCATCAATCAGGATGTACCGATACCTCCTCTGCCAGGCAGACAGGATATCTTTTCTTTCCGTAAAAAGTTCCAGACACAGCACCATCATGTCATCGAAATCGATGAGTCCGGCCCGGCGCATTTTCTCTTCATAGCCTGCATAGAGCTGACGGAAAACTGCATCCGGACAGTTTTTGGAATAGTAATGTTCCAGTGCAATCCTCTCTCCCTTGACAGAGCTTATCTCACTTAAAATGGAGGCTGCAAACTCATTTTCATCCTCCGGCTCCAGACCTCCGGCCTGAGCCAGCTCCCGGACAAACTGCATCTGCTGCTCTTCCCGAACAATATTGTCAGCAGTATATCGGTATGCCAGCTTTAAGATCCTAAAAAAGATCGAATGAAAAGTGCCGAAGGTGACTCTGGAGCCGCCGCCGGTCAATGCTTCATACCGCTCCCGCATCTCCTCGGCTGCTGCCCGGGTAAAGGTAATCACAAGAATATCCCCCGGATCGATTCCGTACTCCTTCGTCAGATACTGAACCCGATGGGTGATCACCGTTGTTTTCCCTGATCCCGGTCCCGCCAGAACCATCATGGGACCATCTTTATGCATGATTGCCTGTGTCTGTGCTTTACTGAATGCCATTTCCTGTTTCCTTACTCCACAATTCAAGAATATCTCGGCATATTTGCTTCGAAATTCGCATTTTGACGTGCAAGACATCCTTCTGCCGCGCATCTGAAGCAAATCTGTCAAGTACAAATGTAAGAAAAGTGCGCCTTGGAATGTATTTCTCACAAAGCGCACCTTTTCACTGCTTTTCATGCATCTACGATACATGAAAAAGCAGTTGTTTATTTACTACCTACTGATTTAATCTGAGATTCAAGTCGAACGTCCGTGAGACTTGGCGCGTGATTCTGGTCAGCAAAGCTGACATATTCCTATCAGAATCACTGCGCATCCTCGCGGAGCATTTATCTCAGTCGGAGAATGGACTCCCACTGAGACAAATTTGCTATTACTCACCACCTGAAGATGTGGGAGTCTTCTCGACTGAGATAAAAACTTGCTTCAAGTCGAACATCGACGGTTACGACAGCCTACTGCTGTGCCTCCAGAAGTTCAATCCCCTTCTTGATACGGCGGATCGACTCTTCCTTGCCAAGCACTTCCATGATCTCGGTCGCACCTGCCGGCGTCATCTGCTTGCCGGATACAGCGGTACGGATCGGCCACATTACAAAGCCGGTCTTAACGCCCTCTTTGGATACATACTCGGACAGCGCCGCGTACAGGGCGTCGTTGGAATAATCTTCCTGTGCTTCCAGAATCGGCAGAACATCTTTTAATACCTTTAAGGATGTCTCCAGATTGGTCTTCATCTTCTTGTGAACATACATCTGCGGATCATACTCCGGCAGTGTCTCAAAGAAATCGATGTGTCCCTCGATGTCCGGGAAAATCTCGATTCTCGTCTTAACCATCGCCGCAATCTTCTTCAGATCCAGATCCTTGGTAATTACTTTCTTGATGTACGGCTCTGCCATCTCATAGAACTTATCAAAATCCATCGCCTTGATGTACTCGCCGTTCATCCATTTCAGTTTTACCATATCGAAAACAGCCGGAGATTTGCTGATATTCTTGTAGTTGAACTCTTTTACCAGCTCGTCTAAGGAGAAAATCTCCTGATTATTTTCCGGTGACCAGCCAAGCAGGGCAACGAAGTTGACAACTGCCTCGGAAATGAAGCCCTGATCGATCAGATCCTGATAGGAAGAATGACCGCTTCGCTTGCTCAGCTTCTTGTGCTCCTCGTTCGTAATGGTCGGGCAGTGCACATAAACCGGAACCTCCCATCCGAATGCGTCGTACAGACGGTTGTACTTCGGAGAAGAAGACAGGTACTCGTTACCGCGGACTACATGGGTGATCTGCTGTAAATGATCGTCCACCACATTTGCGAAGTTGTAGGTCGGGAATCCATCCGATTTGATTAAAACCATATCGTCCAGCTCGGAGTTATCTACGGAAATATCCCCGTAAATCTCATCGTGGAAGGTAGTCTTTCCCTCGGTCGGGTTGTTCTGACGGATGACAAACGGCTTTCCTGCCTTTAAGTTTGCCTCTACCTCTTCCTTGGAAAGGTGCAGGCAGTGCTTATCATAGGTCATGATCTCTTCGCCGTTTACTTCTCTCTTTAGGCTGTTTAAGCGTTCCTGATCGCAGAAACAGTAATAAGCTTCGCCTTTATCGATCAGCTTCTTCGCATATTCCATGTAGATGCCCTGTTTCTGACGGTCGCTCTGTACATACGGGCCAACCGGACCTCCGATGTCCGGACCTTCGTCATGTTTCAGTCCGGTATCGCGCATCGTATTGTAAATGATCTCGGTCGCGCCTTCAACGAAACGCTCCTGATCGGTATCCTCGATTCGCAGGATAAAATCGCCGCCCTCATGTTTTGCAATCAGGTATGCGTATAATGCAGTTCTTAAGTTTCCTACATGCATTTTGCCTGTCGGGCTCGGTGCGTATCTGGTTCTGATCTTTGTCATACTTTTCACACGGCTGTCTGGAAGCTTATGTTCCAAACAGTTTTTCCTTTCCTAGAAATAATTGAAATATTATAATTATAAAATAAAGTAACTGTTCCGTAGGTCTGCGCATTTACTGCGCTGACCGTACGAAAACATGGGCCAGCAGGCTGGTAATTTATATCACGCCTTCATATTCAGCAGATGGCACGCCAGCTGGAAATAAATCATCAGGCTGCACGCATCCACGATCGTCGTGATCATCGGCGACGCCATGATCGCCGGGTCGA
Organism: Clostridium sp. CAG:43; assembly: GCF_000434655.1. Taxonomy (NCBI): domain Bacteria; kingdom Bacillati; phylum Bacillota; class Clostridia; order Eubacteriales; family Clostridiaceae; genus Clostridium; species Clostridium sp. CAG:43. Next base: position 5,209 of record NZ_FR895119.1, read on the forward strand.
GATGGATCGTCTTCGCCGCAATCGGAAGCACACATCCGATCGTCTTCGCGATGATAACCGTGCAGAACAGGCTGATAACTACCGTCAGGCAGATGAGTACCTGCCCCGGATACTGGATCATCAGGCGCACGAAATTGACAAGCGCCAGAGAAAGTCCACAGAGCATTCCCACGCGGATTTCTTTCCACATAACTTTCAGAATATCCGCCGGTTCTACCTCGCCGACCGCCATACCACGGATGATCATCGTGCTCGCCTGGCTGCCGGAGTTTCCGCCCGTATCCATCAGCATCGGAATAAACGTAACCAAAAGCGGAATTACCGAAAAGGCATTCTCATATTTTAACAAAATACCGCCGGTCACCATACTGCTCAACATCAGGATCATCAGCCACGGAATACGGTTTCTCGCGAGCTGGAACACGCCCGTCTTCAGGTACGGCTTCTCACTCGGCAGCATCGCCGCCATCTTCTCGAAGTCCTCCGTCGCCTCCTGCTCCATGACATCCATGACATCATCGACCGTGATGATGCCGACCAGACGGTCTTCGCCGTCCACAACCGGTAAACTCAAGAGGTTGTACTCATTGAACGTCTCCACGACCTTCTCCTGATCTTCCGTCGTATATGCCTTGATCACATGCGGATCCATGATATCGCCCATGAGCGCCGCATAATCATTCATCAGAAGATCCTTGACCGTCACAACGCCCTCTAAGCGGCGTTTTTCATCCATGACATAGCAGGTGTAGATCGTCTCCTTGTCCACACCATATTTCCGGATATAATCAAATGCCTGCTCCACCGTCATATTTTTCTTGAGTCCCACGTACTCCGCCGTCATGACGCTTCCGGCGCTGTTTTCCGGGTAATTGAGGAACTGGTTGATCAGTTTTCTCGTATCCGGGCTGGAGTTCTGAAGTACGCGCCGCACGATCGTCGCCGGCAGCTCCTCCAGCATATCGACCGCATCATCGACATACAGGTCGTCAATGATGGCACGCAGCTCATTATCCGTAATACTGGTAATGATGTGCTGCTGCTGTTCGACTTCCAGACAGGCAAATACCTCCGATGCCAGCTCTTTCGGCAGCATACGGAATACAACGACCGTCTTTTCTGAATCCAATTCTTCGATAAATGAGGCAATATCCACCTCATTCATCTCGACCAGCTGGCTTTTCAGCTCCCGGTACTTCTTCCCGGTCAGCAGAGCCAGCAGCTCTTCTTTCTTCTCTTCTTCTAACATTCCCGTCTCCTTCCAAAATATTGTCATTTTGGAAATCGGACAGGCTGCTCCCTTCCTGCTCCTGCACACAGGCAGAATGCCGGAAACTTATCCACAGATGCGGCAGTGTACACAAGGAATCCGCTGTTTGCAGCTGTCATTCCTGCAAATGCATGTGTACGCTGCCTTCGGTTCTCGGTAGCTGCCGTCTGATTCCGCCTTATGACTCCGGCTTTCCATTGTGTTCACTCCTCTCCTGATTTTCTCGCATGAAAACATCCGGCAGATTGATGCTCGATACCGGATGTCTCTTTTTATTATAATAATTGAATGAAAAAATAGCAATCTTTTTATCGAAGTTATCCAAAAAAACGTTGTTAAAAAGTAATTGTTCACGGGTAGACACTTTGGGAACCGAAAATGCCGCTCAGATACCACCACGGCGGCAGCAGCTTTCGCATACCCGCGGCTCCCGGCAAAAAGACTGAAGCGTCAAAAAAGATCGGGCAGAGCAGGAGGCTCGCAAGGATAAAAACCGGAATCAGCGCCGCCAGAAATCCCGGCTTCCGGCAGACTGCCAGGCATCCAAAGGCATATATAGTCACGAAAACTAGATAAAAAAGCAGCTTTCCCGCCTCTAAAAGCGGCTCTGCCCCATTTCCCGACGCCAGAAGCGCCGCATAGGCCGAAATGGATGCTAAAAATACAAACGCCGCGATCTCCGCCGTCTGCAGCAGCCACCG
>NZ_FR895119.1:7310-7448 GCF_000434655.1 Clostridium sp. CAG:43
ACCACCTTCATCGCCCCTGTCTGCAGTGCCGTTCCTCCCTGTAAGGTCTGATAATCAAAAGTAAAGGTGCTTCCGTTGCTGCGGTATTTTTCATAAAGTTCCATCAGCACGCCGCACGCCTTTTCCCGCGCCTCCGTC
>NZ_FR895119.1:7458-7541 GCF_000434655.1 Clostridium sp. CAG:43
CGCGCTCTGCATCCTCGCCCGCCATGACAGCTGCCGACAGCCCCATGATAAAAAGGAAAACCGCCGTCAGCCCGCGCACTGGA
>NZ_FR895119.1:7690-7929 GCF_000434655.1 Clostridium sp. CAG:43
CGCGCCTCCGTCGTCTGGCAACGGGCCATCACCGTCTGGAATGCCGCTCCATTTTTCCCATAGTCTGCCAGCAGTTCCCGCCCATACACCTCGAACAGTTCAGAAAATATCTTTTCTGATATAATTTTCTCTGCCACCGTGGACGGCGACACCAGCACGCGGACCGCACGGGTATAATGCCCCTCGTCCAGCCGTTCTTTTAATCTCTCTGGAAACAAGTAGGCGCACTCCGCCCGTCC